>NZ_JBXMTI010000116.1:0-20617 GCF_057083605.1 Candidatus Villigracilis sp.
TGGTCGATCCAAGTGCAGTCGAGGTTATGGCTCCTACGCCGGATGCCAGAGTGACGCTGATCTCATGCCACCCATACCTGGTGGATATTCATCGCATTGTTGTGTCTGCTGTGTTGCAAAATCCTTAGGGCATCAAAGTATTGAATTAGCATCTAAGTTGAAATTTGGTGTGTGGGTTCTGGCTTTTTCAATCTCATTTATCTTGGTCACCTTGATTAAAAGCGATTTAGCTAGGACCGCCCTTTGCTATGCTTGTTGCTCACAAGCACAAATTGCTTTGTAAGGGTCAAACTAGTTTGCAATCTGCGTACATTCTTAACAGTACTGTTAGGGGATGTATCTTTTAACTTTCAGAATCGTTATATTGTTTATGAAGAAAGGAGTTGCATTATGTTCGTACTAGCAGTAGCTGTCAGCGTACTATTGCTCGCCCTGGCTGGTTCAGATCTGTTCGTTGCCCAGTACAGCCCGGATGAACTCAGCAACATGGGAGTTCAAGAACAATGATGGATGACAGCCCCATCCCCTAGCCCGACGCACATCGAAAGACGCGTCGGGCTTTTTTATTTAAGGTATGTTTCGCAAGGATGCGTCGCACTGCATAGGGGTTCATTAATTCAAACGTGCCAGTACGTCACTGGCCTCAAGTAAAAGGTAGTCTACCCCATCATATTTAAATTCAGTGCCGCTGTATTTGGCAAACAGGACTTTATCCTTCGGTTTGAGCTTAATACTCTCATCTTCGCCGATTGCGACAACCTGTCCCGTTTGAGGCTTCTCTTTTGCAGTATCAGGCAACAGCAGGCCCGAAGCGGTTTTATTTTCCTGCTCCAAAGGCTGGACGAGGATGCGAGTCCCTAGGGGTTGAATGTTGATCTTCGCCATATTAATTGATTCCCAGTAGTGAGTTGATCTGCGGGCGGTTGAACCCCACCACGATCTTTCCACCGATGTCGATCACAGGGACGCCCATTTGACCGGAGCGGCGCACCATATCGCGTGCGGCGGCCTGGTCGCGGCTGACATCAACGTCTGTGAACTTGATGCCCTTTTCGCGGAAATAACTCTTCGCCATGCTGCAAAATGAGCAAGTCGGTGTGCTAAACACCACAACTTTGGGCTGGACTTTCTGATCTGTCATTCAAATACCTCCAAAAAATTTGATTTACCCAAGACGAGGTTGTACAAAAATATATTACACTATGAAATATTAATGTTATATATGATTTTTGCGATTTTCCCGATTCTCCCTACCGAGCGGTAGGTTTTAACAGTTTGGGATATAATACACAAATCTCATATCGAGGAAATTACACATGGATTTTTCCCTTTCGCAAGAACATCAAATGGCGCAAAAAATGGTGCGGGATTTTGCCCAAAAAGAAATTACCCCTGTTATCAAAGAGTATGACCGCAAGCAGGAACCGATCCCCTTCGCACTCAAACGTATGGGCGAGCTTGGCATCCTTGGCATCTGCTTCCCCGTCCGTTATGGTGGCGCGGGCATGGATTACATCTCATGGGGTCTGGCCTGCGAAGAGCTCGAAGCAGTCGACACTTCCCTGCGCGTGGCGATGTCTGTGCATACGGGTCTTTGTTCGATGACTCTCTTTCAATGGGGAACGGAGGAGCAGAAACAGAAGTTCCTGGTTCCATTGGCGAAAGGCGAAATGCTGGGATGCGGTGCTTTCACCGAACCAGGCATGGGCTCGGATGTGGCGGCGATGGTGACTTCTGCAAAACGTGACGGCGACCATTACATTCTCAATGGCGAAAAGATGTGGATCTCCCTCGCATCCAAAGCGGACCTCGCGCTTGTTACCGTTAAAACGAATTCATCCACCCGTAAGCCTTCCGAAGGGCTTTCCACTTTTATCGTAGACTTGCACAGCGAAGGCGTGAAGCGGGGCGACTTGCACGGCAAGCTGGGTGTGCGCGCTGGTGCAACAGGCTGGCTTTCATTTACCGATGTGAAAGTCCCCGTTGCAAACCGCATTGGTGAGGAAGGCGAGGGATTCAAGATCACCATGTCTGGCTTTGACCATGGACGTTATACAGTGGCATCTGGCGCGACTGGTATTATCCGTGCAAGTTTGGAAGCAAGCATCAGCTATGCAAAGACGCGCAAGACCTTTGGCAAGCCTATCAGTGAACATCAACTCATTCAAGAGAAGATCGCGAAAATGTCACAGGATTATGAGATCGCACGCTTGCTTTATCTGCAAGCAGGCTGGTTGAAAAACCAAGGCAAGCGCTGCACACGCGAGACATCCTTCGCGAAGAAATTCGCTACCGAGGCATCATTCTCTGCCGCGAACGAAGCAATTCAAATCCACGGTGCGTACGGATACAGTGACGAGTACGATGTAGAGCGTTATCTGCGCAACTCCAAAGGCGCAATGATCTACGAAGGCTCAAGTGAAGTGCAGGTCTTGATCCAGGCAGGCTATGCCCTAGGCCTGCGTGAAGACAAACCACTCCGCTGCGAAGCGCCCGCATATGATGAGAAAGTGTGGCAAAGCTAACCGGTTAGAAAGTTATCAAGTTAGAACGTTCAAACGTTTTAACTTGCCAACCTTCAAACGCCAATGACCAAACCTCCATTTGCCTTTGTGCTCGTTTTCCTGCTCTTTAGTTTGCTGTTCCTCTCGAACAGCTACAAACTTTGGTTCAAAACAGATGAATACTACAAGGACTTGTACAACAGCCTCACCAACGAAAAGACTCCTTACCCGTTCAAGAGCTTCTTTTTGAAACGGCTGGAAAATAAGCGGAGTTGGTTATTTTGGCAGAAAGCGTTCAGTCTACTTGGGATTGTGGCAGTTCTTGGTGCGGATTTGTTAATGGTGATGGCGTATCTAGGATAATCTTGCAGCTGTTTATAGGAGTGAAAATGGAGTTTCTAAAAGCCTTTTGCATTGCAGATATTATTGACATCGTATTATTGATGATTGCAATAGTGAGCCTCGGTTTTACTTACAAACAACTTCGAGAGGGGCACAAAACGCAAAGCGCAGTCTTCTTCAAGGATTTATACACTACTTGGTTCGATGATCAAGACCTGCGCGAAGTTTTTTATAAAATCGAATATTCAACTTTTAAGTACAGAGATAAGTTTCATGGGTCAGAAATAGAGAAAAAAACTGACAAATTATTAAGCGTTGCCAATATGGTATGCCACTTAAGTATTGCGGGAAACATTTCCGAAAATGAAATGAAATTTTTCAGGTATGAATTTCTACGAATCTACGAAAACAGGGATATACAAAGATACTTGGATTACCTAAAATCTTGGTATAAGAAAAATAGATCTGGCGTTGACCCCTTTTCGAGTTTCGTTGAATATTGCAAAAATCACCAGTAGACATTGTGTCCAAGGAGTACATCTTGAAAATCATCGCATGTATCAAGCAAGTCCCTGACTCGGAGGCGAAAGTCAAGGCCGAAGGCGGGCAGGTATCTTGGGGGGACGCGCCTTTGGTCATCAACCCGTTCGACGAGTACTCAGTCGAAGGCGCGCTTCAGCAGAAGGAAACTTCAGGTGGAACGGTTACTGCGTTGTGCGTGGGGCCCGAGTCCGCGAAGGAAGCGCTCAAACACGCGCTCGCCATGGGCGCGGATGAAGCCGTCCTTGTCTCGGATGCAGCGTTGAACGATCTTGATACGGTCGGCGCGGCGAAAGTGCTTGCGGCTGCTATCCAAAAGATCGGCGAGGCAGATATGGTCATCTTCGGTCGGCAGACTCTTGACAACGGCGCGGGACTCACTCCTGCCCAAACAGCCAGAGTCCTCGGGTGGCCAATGCTTGGGTTGGCGGGCCAGATCAAAGTCGACGGTGGGAGCGTGCAGGTTGAACGAGTCATCGAAGAAGGCAGGCAAATCGTCAAAGCAAATCTGCCCGCCGTGCTCAGCGTCGTACAAAGCATTGGTGAGCCGCGCTATCCGTCGTTCATGGGCATCCGCAAAGCATCGAAAACAAATATTCCTGTTTGGTCATTGAATGATTTGGGTATCGCCGCACCCGCGCCCATTGTCACGCGCACAGAGTTAATGAACCCGCCCGTGCAGGAAACCGCCATCGAAATGATCACTGGCGAAAGCCCGGCCGAGATCGCCGAAAAACTTGCCGACAAAATCATCGCGGAGAAAGTTCTATGAAAACTTTTGTGTATATCGATCACTTCAAAGGTGAAGTGCAGCCGTCATCGTGGGAAGCGCTTGGCCTCGCAAAAAGTTTTGGCAGCGCAGTTGCGTTGGTGTTTGGTTCAAATGTAAATGAAGTAGCGAAAGCCGCTTTGGAATATGGCGCGGATGAAGTGCTCGTTGCGGATGATGCCTCACTGGGGGATTACCGCGCTGAAACGTATGCCTCCACCCTCTCCGCGCTCGCTTCTTCTCAAAGCCCGAACTTGATTCTGTTTCCGACGACTACCCGTACCCGTGAAATGGCTGCCATGTCTGCTGTGGATTTGAACACAGGCGTGCTGACCGATGTGACAGGCTTCGAAGCGAACGGCGATTCATTCGTTGCGACTCGTCCCATCTACGAGGGCAAGTTGATGGAAAAAACCGTCTGCTCTGGCAAGCCTGTCTTGGCAACCATCCGCGGACGTGCCTTCCCGAAACCGAGTCATGAAGCAGGAAAAAGCGGCACGATCACAAAAGTTGAAGCCAAAGGCGAAGCGAAATCAACAGTGGAAGGTTATTCTGCTTCTGAACATGCAGTCAACCTGGGTGACGCAGGCATCATCGTCTCTGGCGGACGTGGTGTTTCAAACAATCCTTCATTAACTCCGCCTGCTGGCATGGACGAAAAGCAAGCCGAAGTCTGGCGCGCCCAGCAAGGCTTCGCCCTCGTCACCGAGTTGGCGACATTATTAGGTGGCGCAGTTGGTGCAAGCCGAGCCGCAGTGGACGGCGGGTACATCACCTACGCCCATCAAGTCGGGCAAACCGGTAAAGTTGTTGCGCCTGACCTGTATATTGCTTGCGGTATTTCTGGCGCAATTCAGCACTTGGTCGGTATGCGCAATGCCAAGGTCATCGTCGCCATCAACAAGGACGCCGATGCCCCCATCTTCAAGCAAGCCCGCTACGGCGTGGTCGGAGATTTGTTCCAGATTCTCCCTGCGTTGACGGAGGCGTTGAAGAAGAAGCTTGGCAAGTAATTCGTAATACGTAATTCGTAAAAAGACCTCCGAAGTCGAAATGACCTCGGAGGTCTTTTTTGTCCTTTACATAAGGCATACTTGCCCTTTATAATCTGATAAAGTTGGTCAGGTTTCATTTAGGAGGATGCCCGATGAAATCCCGTTCATTCAATGTACTGATTGTTCTTGCCCTTATGCTCTCCCTGCTCAGCAACGCAGTGACCGTCACCCCGGCACGCGCGAACACAGATGCAATCCCTGTTACCGGCTCCAACTACAAGCCCGCCGCATTCCCTGCAAATACCTGGTCTCCTTTGCCAGATAATGGATTGAATAACCCGGTGTCCTCCATTGTTGCCATCGGGAACGACCTGTATGTGGGTGGCTATTTCACCCAGACCTCCGGCGGCGCGACAACGGGTTTGAACTACATCGCCAAATATAATATCCTCACCAATACCTGGTCACCACTGGCAGATAATGGGTTGAATTCAATCGTTAGTACTGTGTACGCTGTCGGAACCGATCTGTATGTGGGCGGCTTTTTCACTCAAACAAGTGGTGGCGCAACCACAGGCTTGAATCGCATCGCCAAATATGACACCCTCACCGATACCTGGTCGCCATTAGCTGAAAATGGTTTGAGCGGCAGCAGTGTGGCCGCCATGACGGTCATTGGCAGCAACCTGTATGTGGCGGGTAATTTCACCCAAACATCCACAGGCGCAACCACCAATTTAAACAATATTGCCAGATACAACACCGGCACGAATGCCTGGTCGGCGCTATCGGAGAATGGGCTGAATAGCACCTCGATCGCCCTGGCTGTCATTGGGAGCGACTTGTATGTGGGAGGTTATTTCAATCAAACTTCCACGAATGTGACCGCCGGTCTGAATCGCATCGCCAGGTACAACACCGCTACCAATACCTGGTCCGCATTGACGGACAGTGGAATGAATAATACAGTTGCCACCCTGACCCTCATTGGAAGCGATTTGTATGTGGGCGGCTATTTCACCCAAACCAATGGCGGCGCAACCACGGGCTTGAACCGCATCGCCAAATACAACACCGGTACCAATACCTGGTCCACACTGACGGATAATGGATTGGACGAGGCCGTGTTCGCCATACTTCCCATTGGAAGTGAACTTGCCATTGTGGGGCAATTCACCCAAACCAGCAGCGGCGCAACTACAGGATTGAATCGCGCGGCTATTTACGACCTTACCAGCAACATATGGTCCCCGCTGACCGATAATGGTTTGAATAGTATTGTATATGAGGTCATGACTGTCAATGGTGATCTATATATCGGAGGGGTTTTCACCCAAACCGCGGGCGGCGCAACAACGGGATTAAACCGCATCGCCCGCTATACAGTAAATGCGCCTCCCACTGTGGTTAGTCACACTTTGAACGCCAGTTACAACGCCAGTCCCAATTCGTTCACTGTTACCTTCAGCGAAGAAGTCGATAATTCGAGCGGTGGCGCAGGCGTGGATGATGTTACCAACACTAATAACTACAAAATCATCAACAAAGGCTCAAATGGAGTGCTGGAAACCACCTCTTGCACGGCATCCATCGGCGGTGATGACAGTGTGGTCCTCCCTAACAGTGTTATCTACGCTAATCCAACTGTCATTATCAATTTTGGCACTCTTTCCGTTGGTAGTTACCGTCTCTTTGTCTGCGGTACAACTTCCATAGTCGATCTGGCAGGAGTTGCCCTAGCAGGAAATGGAGCAACCTCCGGCACCGATTTCACCTTCGACTTCACCGTGGACACGGTAACATCCACACGCACCGAAAGGACCAGTGCCTCTGCCTTGCCGAAAACTGGTTTTGCCCCCAATCAGGTCACTACCCTGCAGCCTCAACCCGCTGACCTTGCCTACTCGAAACTCGGTGACATCTGGCTGGAAATCCCTGCTTTGAATGTCAAGTCCTCCATCGTTGGCGTGCCGCAAAACAAGGACAATACCTGGAACGTCAACTGGCTCGGCAACGACACCGGCTGGCTGAATGGCACTGCCTTCCCCTCCTGGGAGGGAAACTCGGTCATCACTGCCCATACCACCGATTCAAATGGGCTGCCCGGTCCCTTTGCGGATTTGAAGAAACTCAAGTATGGGAACCAGATCATCGTCCACATGTCTGGTCAGCAATACATCTTCGAAGTGCGCAATTCAAGGCTCGCGCGTCCTTACACCACCAGCTTTGCCTTCGAACATCTCGAAGATCATTCGTTCCTGACCCTCATCACCTGTCAGGGCTACAACCCTCTCAGCGATTCCTACCTCTTCCGTCGCGTGGTTCGCGCCGTGCTGGTGGAAGTTAAATAAAATTAGCTTTTATGCAAAACTAACCCCGAAAGATTATTTCGGGGTTAGTTTCATTAACAAATATAAGTAAAGTAGGAACTCTTATTGCACACTGGATCAGCGGCTATATTCCCACACATTCACATTATCGATAAGTACGGTTCCATCATATTGAACTGCAAACTCCAACTCGCCTTGCTGCAATCTTGAATCCTGGCTTGAAAGAATTTTATTGTTATCCACCGAAATTGTTATTTTGTCACCCACAGCTTCCATTTTCACGGTATACCAAACGCCCTCGTTGAACTCAAACAGGCGTGTGCTGGTGCCTTCAAAAGCTTCCAAGTCCCAATTATTTGCCGCATTGCCGTATCCCAATTTGATCTCTCCGCCTATGGGCGCTAAATACAAGGTGTAAGTTTGCGAGTCAAAGCTGCGAAAATTCAAGAGAAAACCATCAAAATTTTTGTAGTTAATTTGAAATTCGATGACACCATCTGAAAAATCGTTGGGCCCAAAAACGGCTGTAGTATTCCCGCTGCCTGTCCCACTCATTTCAAGCACTTGATTCCCCTTCTCATTCGTCACCTGCCACTCTTCGCTGCTAAACGCAAAACCGCTGACCTGCCCATTCTCAAAATCATTTTCGAAGATCAGGCGGAGTTCCCTATTTGTGGTACTTGTTGGCCCTGGTGTGGGCGTCCCTTCGAATAATTTCCAAAAGGCCGGGCTGGTCAACAGGGCTGCTATTACTGTTCCAGTCAACCCAATTAAGGCGATAATGATCGCTTTATCCATCTTTTCGCGTTTTGCCTTGGTCATGTCACAGCCTCCTGATCCTATTTGGAATTATTTTACTCGAATCTCCCTGTTATGGTTCAATCGCGTAAGATGCTCCAAATCCGTGTAGAATCAAGAAAACTTATCCCCATTAATAAAGAGATTATAGAAATGAAATTATTCAAAAATAAGGTTTTTTATGTCACGCTATTATTGTTTCTTATCATCTTAATGGTAGGGCTTGCTGTGTCGAATCTGGATATCACGCTCCGCTTCTACCATGCCTATCAAAACGAAACATTGACCATGGAAAGAATTCGTTTGGATCTCGCCTCTTTCAATCTTGGAAGAAAGTCACCTATTACACCGATTGATGCAAAAATTTCCGAATTGGATGGTATGGTACAGGTCTTTGTGCCAGAAGGCGATTTCTTGATGGGCAAAGGAGACGTCTATAAAGATGCTAATTCCCCTAAACACATTGTTTTCCTGGATGCATTTTGGATTGATAAAGTGGAAGTAAGCAATGCCATGTATCTGAAGTGCATGGCAGGCGGGGGTTGCACAGGGCTGGTTTCAGACAATATTTATTATGATAAATGGGCCTATCGAAATCACCCGGTAACCTATGTCACCTGGTATCAGGCAGACGAATACTGTCAATGGGCAGGCAGGCGTTTACCAACCGAAGCAGAATGGGAGAAAGCCGCGCGCGGAACGGATGGGCGCATGTATCCCTGGGGGGATAAGGCACCAAATCCGCGCCTCGCAAATTTCAGCGGGAGCATGATCTACGAAGCTGTTTCAGTGTATCGCTATCCTCTGGGAGCGAGTCCATATGGTGCGCTAAATATGTCCGGGAATGCACGTGAGTGGGTCAGAGATTGGTATGATCCGAAATACTACATTTCGTCTCCTTATGAAAATCCTCAAGGTCCCGAAATGGGAATAGAAAACTCCATGCGTAGCGGCTCCTATAACGAAGATGGACGCGAAATCGCAGTCACCAGCCGCTATCGGCACGAACCACAATCCGCCGGGCTAAGCCGGGGTTTTCGATGCGCTGAGAGTGCAAGTACAGAAACCAAATAACAAGGAATAGAATAACTTTTTTCAAACAATGCGGTTGATGAAATCTTCTGCGTTGTTTGAGTTAAGTCCTTATGGAGAGGCGAGTCAACCATTGGTACTAAAAGTACCTTTTTCTCATTACTGTTTTGCAAACCCAGGGTTAAGATAAACAAATCTTATTTTATCAAGGAGAAATAAATGTCAATGAAAAATTTAAAGATGGTTTTCGTTTTATTGAGCCTTATGGCAACAGCAGCAGCATGTGGGCTTCCCGCCTCCACAGATGCTACAGAAACTGTCCCATCAGAAGTAGCGGCTACAGGAGTTGTTACCGAGCCAAGCGCTCCTCCAACTGAGTTGCCCACGGCCGTTGAGCATCAGACCATCCCTGTCAATCTCCCAGATCAAGGCAGCGGGCAGGCGGGCGATTTTGATTCGTCAGTTGTTTTGTCAAATAATACTCTTGTTGGAGGGGATCGCTTCACTTTTGGACGTTTTGAACGTCCTTTCAATGCGAACACGATGGATATTTATTTTTCGCAGCTTGATATTGTCGATACTTCTGTTTTTGAAGATGATACCTGGATTTTTGGAACCATCAAAATCAAAGAACTTAATGCCAGCAGTGAAGTGGCAGGAAAATATGCAATTGAACTTGATACAAGTCTTGACGGAAAAGGTGACTGGCTGATCATCACATCCAAGCCCACATCGGCAGATTGGGATGTGAACGGGGTGCAAATCTTTGAAGATGCAAACAATGATGTTGGCAGTGAATTACCAACACTTACCGATGAACATGCAGTTGCCGGAGATGGTTTTGAATTTCTGGTATTCGACCAGGAACATGGCAATGACCCTGATTCCGCCTGGGCTCGCATTTCACCCAGCGACGCAAACACTATAGAAGTTGCTATAAAGAAATCTGTTTTGGGAGATACTAATAGATATCTCATCAACATGTGGGCGGGCTCGTCCTTGCTTGATCCTGCCTTGTTCGATATCAACGATCATTTCACCCACGAGCAAGCTGGTGCGGCGGATAAGGGACTCGAGTTCTATTACCCGATCAAGGAAGTTTCTGAGATTGACAACTCCTGCCGCATGGCGGTTGGCTTCCAACCGACTGGGAAGGAACCAGGATTGTGCGAAGCATTTATCCCGGTTGCGCCAGGTGAGGTCCCAGGCGGCCCATCGGGTTGCCAAGCCACAGATGCAGATATTAGCTCTTGTACTTCAGACCCATCCTACGCTTGGGATGCGGGAAGCTGTTCTTGTAAATACGTTGGCCCAAAATAAAATAACTATCATAAGTTAATATTCTTTCTCATCCCGCTTGAAGAAACAATTTTCAGGCGGGGTGATCTTTTAAACTTAGTAATGCATATAGCCCGCCAGCGGAGTATCAATATACTTATCAACTGCGTCCAGCAATCGACTAGAACTGGACTTCTGGCAAAAAGATAGCTACTTAATGTCTTAAATTTCTGTAAACAATTAAAGTGACTTATTCTTCTCCCCTACATTATCCAAATGTAAAGGAGAAGTTTTCCAGGGAGCGATGAGTGTATAATCTTCAAACTTAAATATGAATACTAAATCATTTACATCAATTGACAAAATCCACCCCCTGGTATGGCAAATCATTTGCCTGGTCATCTCTATTGTTTTTTATGTCGCAATACTGCAAAACCGTTCGCCAAATTTCCTGCGTCCATTGAGCATATCCATGCGCACAAGTTTTGGAGTGGTGATACTTATCACTACTCTTTTTATGTACCTGGCTTATCGAATTCCCGGAAAGATCGGCCAGTTAGTTGGTATGACCGCCACCCTGGCACTCTTTGCAATGCCTCTTGCGGGACTATGGGCTTCCGGTCTGACTCAGTCCATTGTCATCAGCGGCCTTATCCCTGTTAGTGATGCTACAAATTATTATATTGATGCATTACGTATCCTTAACGGAATGGATATTTCCAATTTTTCAGCAATGCGCCCATTCTTTCCGGGATTCCTTTCCTTCTTATTGGGCATAACAGGCCGAAATCTCATGTCTGCGGTTGGGATTCTCACCGCTTTAGCGGGTATGGCATCCTATATTGCTTCCAGAGAAATTCAAAAAACACATGGCACGGAACCTTCTATCATTTTCCTTATGTCCATGTTTTTGTATTTCCGCCTTCACAGTGGCACCACCTTATCTGAATCACTTACAGTAACAGTAAGTTTATTGGGAATTGCGCTTCTCTGGCAGGGAAAATATATGAACCAAGAGTGGCTCGTAGTATTTGGAATAATCGTTGCCACATTCGCCTTGAACATCCGACCCGGAGCGATGTTTGTTTTGCCCGCTTTTCTTCTTTGGGGAGGCTGGTATTTTCGTGGAGACAAAAAAATTTCAACCAGGTTCCTTATAATTGGCGGAGTTCTAATCGCATTTGTATTTTTCTTAAATACTCTTATGATAAAGTTTCTGGCCGGACCAAATGGCGTGGCCTTCGCAAATTTTTCATGGGCGTTTTACGGGCTGGCTTCAGGCGGAAATTCGTGGTCATATATCTTTCAAGCTCATCCTGAAGTATTTTCCCTGGGTGCACAAGAACAGAACCGAGCTATTTATAAGCTCGCCCTTGACTTGATCATTCAAAACCCTTTATTACTGGTCAAAGGCGCGTTTCAATATTGGAGGATGTTTTTTTCGAGCACATGGTACAACGCATATGCTTTCATAGCAGGGGATAATTTTATTATCAATGAGATTGCACGCTGGGGCATGTATTTCCTGTGCAGCATGGGTATTGTTAAATGGTTAAAGGATCGTAAAGATGAATATGCGAGTCTGGCTGTACTGACAGCATTGGGTGTGCTGGCGTCTGTGCCTTTTGTCCCTCCAACGGATGCTTATCGCGTCCGTCTTTACGCAGCAACTATTCCAATATTTGGTCTTCTCCCTGCAATGGGAGCAGCATATCTCCGCGACAGACTCAATTTTCGTATTTTTTCACAAGTTGGACTTGATATGGAGCGATCAAATTTGGCGGTCCAATTTAGCATATTGCTTATCACTGCACTATTAATCTCACCAATTCTGATCAAAACGAACAGTCAGCGGCCTCAAATCGAAGCTGCATCATGTCCATCAGATATGGATATGATCACCATCCGTTACGATGATGGCACATACGTCAACGTAACCCGGGAATATCTGGTTTATTTGGATTGGATGCCAAGTTTTCACATCAGTCAGTTTCGGCGCAATTCACATAGCCTGGCGGATATTAGTCTCATCCAGGCTATGGAGTCAATCACCCCTTCAAGCACTCTATTCTATGCACTTGATCTTCAAACTGACAGGGAAGCACTTGTCATTATTAGGACAGATGAATTGCCTACGCCAGGACAACTTCTTTCCATCTGTGGAAATTGGGATAATGATCAGAATCTAGGAAATTATGGAGTATTTCAGGCAAGTTTTGTGATTGGAAAGTAAGATATATTTCTTTGGAAGTTATTTTTTTACCTGGAATTCCCCCTCTTTATAGCCCTTCCTTAAAAAATTACCCGCAAATAAACACATGGTATAATTTCGCCAGCTTGAAATTGGAGAGGTCGCGTAGTCTGGCTTAGCGCGCACGCTTGGAAAGCGTGTAACCCACAAAGGTTCGCGGGTTCGAATCCCGCCCTCTCCGCTAGAATTGCTCCTCTTCTTGAGGGGCTTTTTGTTTTAGGTTCGCGGGCCTCCATTGAGGAGATAATATTCAAATCCCGCCCCTCTCCGCCAGTTGAGTACAAAAGACCCGATCGTCTGTGATCGGGTCTTTTGTACTTTGACTTTTACGGAGTGGGGGTTGCTGTTGCATTGACCACAAATGTTGGTGTTGCCGTTGGGTCTGGAGCAGGGAGCGGTGTGCCCGCAAAGATCAGCAGGTCTGTTTTAATGTCAGTGTGACCGGGTACATCCGCTTTGCTGGTGGAAATGAATTCATACAACAGGGATGATTCCCAACTACCAGCGCCGAGAATGTCTGTTCCGCTGGATTCGGCGTCGGCGCGGCGTGAACCGGCAATGATTCCTGCATAACTGCTTAAGTCGAGTTGCGCAGGTGAGATGGCTACATCCACTGAGTGGCAGGAGACACAGGAAAGCGAACCAGAATACCAAAGGTTGGCTTCCACGAAAAGGGGTTTCACTTCTTCGAAAGTAGATTCGCAATTCTGGCCGTTGATATCAACAAATTGGAATGCTTCCGTTTCAGAGGAACCATCTGTAACCCACGCGCCGATCAAATCCACAGCGGCGACGCGGCACTGACTGGGAACAGCAACTTCACTTACAGTGGAATCCATGGCGGGCAGAGTAGCTGGAAGGAGGGTTGGGATGGGTGTTCGCTCAACATCCTGCGCGCCGCGATTACAAGTTAATGTAAACCCACATGAATTGACATATAAAAAGCCAACCCATGCAATCAGGCCAAACACAAAAACTACCAAGGTGCCATAGATATATTTTCTTACATCATCATTCATTATGAGTGTCTCCCTATTGCCCTTCTGCCGATTTGAGCGTTCGGATGTAATTAACTACATCCCAGCGTTCACGAACGGTGAGGTTCTCGTTCAGAGGCGGCATTTGCCCGGAGAATTCGATATCAGGGAAGAGTGTGTTATTGGCGTTAAATATGCCATTGGAAATGGTAAGGAACAAACTGCCATCGCTCTTGCTCTGAACCAGTTCACTGGTGAGGTCGGCTGGTTTCTTCTTGACCAGGAAAGCGGAGATCGTTCCATTTCCCTGGCCTGCATCACCGTGGCACATCTGACAGTGAATGGCGTAAAGTTGTGCGCCGCGTGCAATGGATGTTTCATCTGCGGGCACGGGGTTGGCGGGAGCGCCCTCACCGGGAATATAAGCGGGGCCTTCTATCGGAATGGATTGTGCGGGCACAGGTAATGGAGCTTCCTGGGCGCCATAGGAGTCCTGGATTTCCATGAAGACGACCCAGTCAATTTTGATCACATCGTATGCAAAGATCGCCAATACGGCAACAAGCACGACAAGTGCCGCAGATACGACAACAAGTTGTTTAAAGAGTCTCATAGGTGTAACGCCTCCGCAGGCTTCACGGATTCAGCACCCATTTTTTTCAGGGCATCCGTAATTTTCTTTTCTTCAACATGCGGGCATTCAACCAGGATACAAATCTTCCCATCACTAACCTCAGGTACATACTTCATCGGGCGATAATTCGGGAAGAAGCTGTCTAAAAATACACCAAGGAAAGTGGAGAGTAACATGCCAAGCATGGTCAATTCGAACAACACAACGACAGTGGGAGGACCGGGGGTGAACGATTGACTACTTACCTGAATAGGGTACGGATAAAGGAATGGGACAATATAGGCAAGGAAGAATCCTCCTAAAAACCCCAAGGCTGCACCTCCAAGGGCAATGCGAGGAACGTTTGTCCATTGGTTCGGACGCCCGAGCATGGCTTCAGTAACGGGGATGCCCGAAATGACGTTCATGCAGTCATCGTGAACGCCGATGGAGCGGAGGTGGTCTATCGCATCGGCAGCAGGTTCGAGGTCAGGAAAGACCGCCAACAAATCTACAATTTCAGATTCAGCCATTTCGTCCTCCTACTCCAATTCGCTGACCGTGACAACGGTCTCGCGTCCAAATTTCTTGAGTTCGTGCGCCATTTGGCCTTCCTGCACTTCCCAAACTGGAATGAGTGGTATCAGTCTGGATGCCGCCATATAAAGCAGGATGAAAAAAGCAAGCGTGCCAATACTCATCGGAACTTCAATACCGGGTTGATACAAACGCCAGGTGAACGGCATACGATTGATGCTGACAGAAACAGGGATGATGATGTAACGCTCGAACCACATACCGACATTGATCAGCAAACCAACCGTGAAAACGATCCAGGGTGTGGAGCGCCATTTGACATTCCATAGTACAGCCCAGGGAATTGCGACATTGAAGATAAGCATGGCGAACCACATCCAGCCCATGGGACCGGCTTCGTGGAAGTGCAACAATTGTTTTGTCCACTTGTCACCGCCATACCATTGCACCATATAGTCATTGAAGAAGAAATACGCCCAAGCCATGGAGATGATCAGCATAAGTTTAGCGATGGCTTCAAAGTGTTCAGGCCGAATGAAGTATTTCATATTTTTCATGGTGCCTCGCACAACTGCCAGTACCATAATGACTGCGCCCATACCCGAATGAAGAGCGCCAACTACGAAGTATGGCCCAAAGATGGTAGAGTTCCAGCCGGGACGGGTTGCAGCGGCGAAGTCCCAAGACACGATGGTATGTACCGAGAACATGACCGGGATGATCGCAAATGCAAAGATGTTCATCGCATGGCGAAGATGTGTCCACTCACCCTCTGTGCCGCGGAAGCCAAGCGCGAGAACCTTATAGAAGGTTTTGCGCCAGCCAGTGGTAGTGCGGTCACGCGCCATTGCGAGGTCTGGGATAAGCGGCAGGAACAGATACATTGTGGATGAAAGTAAGTATGTTGTGATGGCCAGCAGGTCCCAGGAAAGTGGGGAATGGAGGTTGGGCCACAACATACGCTGATTGGAATACGGGAAAAGCCAGTAGGCCAGCCACACACGGCCCATGTGCATAAAGATGCTGAAACCAGCCTGCACCAAACCGAAGGTGGTCATCAACTCTGCGGCACGAGTGAATGGACGACGGAACTCAGCCTTGAACACGCGCAGGATGGCGGAGATGAACGTCCCCGCGTGGCTGATACCGATCCAGAACACGGTGTTGACCAGGAAAATGCCCCAATAGTCCGGGCGCATCACACCGGCCACTCCCTGGCCCTCTACAATCAATACACCCCAGTCGTAAAACAGGCATACAGCAACGATCACACTCAAGACCGCAAAGACCACCCAGAATTTCCATGAGGTAGTATGCATGGATTCCATCACCATTTCATTCATTTGACCGCGCGGAAGCGGGTCGAGCATCAAATGCTTTTCACGGAGATGTTCCTCGCTGTGGCCATGATGCCCACTTTCAGCGTGAACATTCTCTGCTTGTTTGTTATATCCAGCCATAATTACCCTCCCTTGAAGTAGGTCACGTTGGGAAGCGTGCCAAGTTCTTCAAGATGCTTTATACCGTGAGTTTGCTTCCCCAATTGAGAAACAAGGCTTTTGGGGTCGTCCACACGCCCAAACGTGATGGCATTTGCAGGACAGGCTTGAGCGCAAGCGGTGGTGAATTCACCATCTACAACTTCGCGGCCTTCTGATTTTGCCTTATCCTGCGCCTTGTGGATGCGCTGGATGCAGAAGGTGCATTTTTCCATCACACCCTTGCGTCGGACAGTAACATCAGGATTAAATTGATTAGGCAGAGGTTCGGGGCGTTCATAATCGCGCCAGTTAAAGGAGCGAACTTGATACGGGCAGTTATTACCACAATAACGCGTGCCCACGCATCGGTTATAGGTCTGCAAATTCAGTTGTTCGGCTTGTGAATGCGTGGTTGCAAACACAGGGCAGACCGGCTCGCAAGGTGCGCTGCCACATTGCTGGCACATCATCGGCTGGTTGGGCGTCATCTTCACTTCGGGATATTCACCCTCCCAAAAGCGTTCGATGCGAATCCAATGCATCGTGCGGCCATAGCCCGCATCTTTTTCACCAACAAAGGAAAGGTTATTTTCCATCGCACAGGCCGCCACACAAGCCTGGCAGCCGGTGCAAATATCCTGGTCGATAACCATACCCCACTTGCCAACATGCTCTTCACCCATTTTTACTTCGGAAACTTTTAATTCAATCGCCATGATTATTACTCCTCGCCGAGACCAATGCGATACACGCCCATCAGACTTTCGAGGCGCGAAAGCGGTTTCGTTTTACCGGTCTTTTCAACTTTGACTTTCATACCAGCAAAAGCCAGATCACCGGCCTCATTAAAGTGTTGACCAATCAGATCAGTGGGATTGACGCCGCGATTTTCAGCATATCTGCCATAAGCAGTGTGGCCCTGACCAAATGGCATCGCGATCGTATCGGGGCGGATAGCTGGGTACAAATAAACGGGCACTTCCAACTCCCCGGCCTCACTCACGATCTTCACCACATCGTCATTCTCGATTCCAAGTTCATGGGCGGTGGCGGGGTTCATCTCAACCCATGTATTCCACATGACAGTGGTGGTGGGGTCGGGCAATTCCTGTAACCAGGGTTTGTTCGCGCCAGCTTCGGCCAAAGTCGGCGAAACGAATGGGACGAAGAAGAACTCGCCCTCGCCGGCAAACTCCGCTTCTTCAGCGGCGATGTTACGGTTGAGCACATCCGCCGCACTGGGAACACCGCGCGCATCAGATAACTTCCAATAGCCGCCATGCTGCTGGAAATAAGCCATGAAAGTAGGGACATCCAGCGCCGAGATGGAGCCATCTGCTTCGCTCATCAAAAGACTAACTTTGCTTTGCAGGAATTCGACTTCATCCTTGAATGGAAGCGCTTCCACAAATTTACCGCCAGCCAATTGAGCCGCAGCGATCAATACATCTGCAGTTGCGCGGGTGTTGTAATAAGGTGAGACGACTGGCTGTGCACCTGATAATACAGGTTGAGCAGAGCCGGTAGCTACACGCTGGTAACCCCAGGATTCAAGTCCATGATGATCGGGGAAGACATAATCTGCTTCGAGCGCGGTTTCATCCGGGAAGGTTGCAAATGAAATGATCTGCAAAACATATTTGCTCGCTCCGCCAAAATCAAGCGAGGCCGGCAATTCAAAGAGCGGATTGACGCCGTGCACAAACAGCACTTTGATCTTGCCATCACTCATCTTTTGGACAAGTTCCTGCATTTCCTGAGCAGAAGCAGGGCGCTGATATTCTGTCTGGTTTGGAGCAAGGGCTGAGAGATATACGCCGCCGGGTTTGCCGAAATTATCAGAGATGGCATTCAAGGCAAGAACGGCCTCAGCAACAGCGAGGCCATTACTCTGCCCCAGCGCCGCACCGCCGGGAATGGCAAGCGCACCAGTGGAGCTGGCGAACATCTCGGCTAGGTGCTCGAGGGTTTCAAGTTTGATGCCTGATTTCGATGCAACATCGATTGGGTCCACACCTGCGAAAGCGCGGGGTTCAGGGCCGCCGCGAATCTCAGAGGCGAGTTTGCCGATTGCAAGCGCAACCAGAGCCTCAGTCCCGGGGCGAAGCGGGATCCATTCATCCGCCTTGCCACCCGTTTGAGACATGCGTGATTCGAACTGCACAAATTTTCCGCGTTGTTTGGTTTTGGCTTCGCGCAGGCCAGCAAACCCACGAGTGTAGGAAACGGGCGAGAGCCAGGTTTCAAGGAAGTTTGCGCCAAAAGAGAAGACCACCTGCGCCCCACCCACATCAAAGAAAGGCAGGCTGGCTTCACCGAAAAGATTCTCCGCGGCTTTGCTCAACGTGGCGCGGGCTTCGAACATGCCTAAAGCACCAAAACGAACAGGGGCATTCATGCCGGTTGTATTGGCAAGATCAGTTACCAGGTCAAAGAGATGATCGGGAGCCATGCCCATTAAGAAGGCGATCTCTTCAGGCTTGTTATTTTTGAGAGCGTCAGCCACTACTTGAATAGCGGCATCCCAATCCATATTTTGTGTGGAGTCGCTACCGCGTGAACTGCGTTTCAGCGGGTCAGTGACTCGGTCTGGATTGTATAAACCGTGCAGGGTTGCCTGCCCGCGCGCGCAGGTCTTGCCAAGGTTAAGCGGATTATCCGCATTGCCCTCGGTCTTGATCGCGCGGCCTTGCATGGTGCGGACGATGAGTCCGCATCCGGCCGCACATTCGCGGCATGTTGTGGCGTAATAAGTGCTCTGGCCGTTATAGTTGTATTCGGGCATCTGCATATACGGTTCACGCTTGACATAACGCGAGGCAGGCCCACAACCGGTGAGGATGGCAGTGGTTGCCGCGCCTACACCAGCCAGTTTTAGAAAATCACGCCGGGAAAATTGTTCGCTCATATTGATTCCTTTCGCCCGGTCTAATAATGACAAGTGCCACAGTCGCTGAGTTTGACCAGTTTTTCCTGATCTTCACCAGCCGTTTCAATGTGACAATTCAAACACCACCCCATATTGAACACCTGCGGATTTTCCGCAATGGTCACTTTGGACATGTCACCGTGGCAATCTTCGCAATTCTTCCCTGCCGCAATATGTGCCCGATGATTGAACTGAACGAAATCCGGCACCTGAGCCACAGGAACCCATTCAATGGGTGTGCCGCTCTCCACCGCATTCTTCAATGGGGCAAGAAGTGCGCTGGTCTCTGTTTTGGCGATCTGGTTATGGCAGCCCCAGCATTTTGCCTGTGAGGGGATGCCCGCTGAAGGGCCCTTCGACGCGCCTGGATGGCAGTATAAACACTGGATGCCAAAGGCAACATGAGTCCGATGAGGAAATTGAATGGGCTGTGCAGGCGGCTGTTGGGTCGTATAAAGACCGTATGCCACCAAACTGAACAGCGCCAGGAAAGCGATCCCCACCGCGATCAGACCGAGAGGCTGTATCAGCCAGTCAAAAATTCTTTTGATCATGGATGCTCCTGAAATGGACTTACTGCTTCTCGCATCGTTTCTGAATTTTCAAATGCGAAAATGCAGGTAGTAATAAAGATTTTGGTCTAACCAATTACGCAGTACTCTGTAAGCGCAACGCCGCCGATATGAATACGGCGGCGAAGGCTAAATTACTTATTCTAATGTAACGAAAACAAAAGCATGAAGAGAATGCAGCATGATATGAATATACATAAAACCCGTCCCGACGACCATCAGGACGAGAATAGGTAATATTACTTTCATGAATACTTCCATGACACTCTCCATAATAACAATTGCTGAACCCCGCCAGCAAATAACTCGGCGGATTATACATCGAACGTGTAAAAAAGTACATATAAGGGCTAAATTATGGACTTTTGATGCGTGATACAATTATAACTAACAAAATGATGAAAGCAAATCATATTTTTGGAATCCTCGTCTCATTGTTCGTCATCCTTGTCTTTGCCCTGGTGATCACAAATTTTAACAAGCCAGTTGCATTTGCGCAAAATACGGATGCGGTCTCGGTGATACAACAAATCACTCCCACCCCAGGTGTGGAGGACAAATCTGAGATCGGCTCAACAGATGGCATCCTGGTGATGGGCATTGTCATCGTGGTGATCGTCATCACGCCCCTTTTGTTTCGCAAAAAAAAGAAATAAAAAAAATTCCGCT
>NZ_JBXMTI010000117.1:0-12180 GCF_057083605.1 Candidatus Villigracilis sp.
ACGGAGGCGAAATCCCAAATCCACATCTTCGAAATAGGAGAAGTAGTCTTCATCGAAACCGCCGAGAGCCAGGAAATCTTCACGGGAGATCAATGCTGCGGCGGCACAGGCGCTAAAGACTTCTTTCTTTTCAAGACCATGAGTTTTGACCGAGAACTGGTAGCCGTTGCGCCACGCGAGCCCACTGATGTGGTAAACATCGCCTGCGCCATCCAGAAGTTGTGGCGCGTTAAATTGGATTTGTCGGGATGAAAAGGCAGTGTATTCCGGGTTATCCTCTACCGCCTTCAATAAATTCTCGAGCCAATCCGGTTCAGGATAAGCGTCAGCATTGAGCAGGGCGAGCCACTTGCCACGAGCGAGGTGGGCGCCAATGTTGTTGGCTGCGGCAAAGCCTAAGTTTGATGCAAGGTATTCTACTTGAATGTTTGTACTGGCGTACTTTCCTTCCAGTCCCAATGTGCCACTATCTGTAGAGCCATTATCTATGATAATTACTTCAAAGCTATGATTAGTTTGTCTGTGTAATCCAGATAGACAATGTAACAAGTGGGCGGAACTGTTCCAGTAAACGATGATAATAGAGACATCTGGTATAAACATTCTAAATGCGGGTATGATTTATTAGTTTCGGGTTTGAGCGGTGTTTTTGCTTTTATCGATGGTATTGGCAAATGATTATCAAATTTTGGAGCATGCGATTTCGGAAATTATTTTCTGATGCAGATTTTGGCGTGGTTTTGTAAAAATAATGCGACTTTACGGGTTTGGAAGATTAGATTGCTTCTAATATGGCCGGGGGACGTGCATGGCTTTGTAACGGGCAGTTACTTGTTCGGCATTTTCACATGGGATGGCAAAAGAAATTCCGAAGCGTTCAGGCTTGAAAGTGGGGCAAAGAGTATCATTAAATTCAATGGACTTCAGTTAGTCGAGGTATTCATTAAATATTTCTTGTAATACTTCGCCCGTTTGGCCTCAGAGATGTTGAATTTGCAAAAATAATAGTAGGCACATAAATTTTCGTGTATGAATAGTGAATTTCATGTTGCCCAGGTGTTACCTACCACACGGGATTATCAACTGTAGTAATAGGGTTTTGCGCTTTTTGTGCTGTTCCATATAACCGCTGATGAGGATACTTGTTAGTAAACCCATAATTAATTAATTCAAATCCGCTCGCAAACAACCATTCTTTTATACAGGCAAGATTAGGAATATACCAACTCCATTTGTCCTTTTTGTATTCTCCGGAGTAGAACAAGGAAATTGGTAAGTTTGAATTTGCCATGGCCTTAATCAGTTTATGCTCCGGGGAAGCGGTTCCGTCGGGCAGTTGAGCATAGTTGACAAAAGCCTCTCCTTCTAATAAAAGCAACCCCCTATCCTTTACCGCATCACTCAATTGCTCGAACGCTGCAATAGGATTTTTTAGGTGATACCATACGCCGAGGAATAGAACAATGTCGAATTTCTGGGTAAATAACGCAGACAGGTCATATACATTACCTTGCACGTAGCGAACGTTTGATTGGCGGATACGCTTTGCTGTATTAAATCCAGTATGGTCTGGATTCTGAATATCTAAGGCCGTTACAGTTGCGCCTCGTCTCTCCAATTCAAAGGAGTATGGACCATCTAATGCGCCGATATCAAGCGCCATCATTCCGGTCAAGTCTTGTGGAAGGGTATAACGATCATCAAATATCTTGCTTGCATTAATGAAATGCTGCCCTGGAGTGATAACTCCAGGAAGGACCTCAAACGAATGATACCAACTTGCTTTGCCTATTTCATCCTCGATCGAGTTGTTGTCATTCATTACTTTGCTCCAATCACTTATATCAAATTGGCGGACAACTAATGTCTAGCACTACCAGACAATACAATCGCTGCTATTAGTTCTCCCTTGACCATTTGTAATATTATATCAACGTAACCAAAAAACTCACTGGTTAACAATTTGTTTGTGCAAGACAAACAAACCACGGAAATATACCTTGAAGAAGGTCTTTTAAGATTTACTTTCGTACTTGTATTATTCTTTAGATACTAAAAAACTGCATGTTGCTAGACCTAGGCGTGACAGAAAGGTAGTTTTTCGGCGGAGCCTTAGCCATAAGGTAGCAGATTTAGGACCCTTATGATTAAATTGCTCTCCGCAAGATAGGCATGATCCCGTACCAGTAATTTAGAATCCGTGGATTCTTGAGCCTGTTTTTTCATGTCCTGGACCAATCCCAGGGAAAATATCGGAAACACAAGGATCCGTTCTCATTATCGATCGGAGTTCTGCGCGATCAACGGATTTTATTATTCAGGTTAACCATAAGTTGCCTTACAAAATGTCACCCTGAGCGTCAGCGAAGGGTCTCTGTGACAGCAGTAGAGATGCTTCGCTTCGCTCAGCATGATACATTGAAGTGTTAGGCAATTAAGGTTACCCTGAATAGTTTTGATTTTTTGAGATCCTTGAGCACTGTCTTGTGCATGCTTTTCACTTTTTTTATGCGCTTTTGTTGTGACTTTTCCGCGGGCTAAAGAACTCCCGGATTTTTCGAATAAGCGATGCAAACTTCCATGCCCTGCTTTTTTTTATCTCTTCAAGTTCCAGGACTAATCTGTCGCGTTCTCGGGTTACGCTATCGCGATCAATACTGCGTTGGGCCAGCAGGTGCATGCATGACAGAAGAAACTCCGAAAGTTGTTCAGGATCAAAGGCTGAAATGGTCAGTGTATCGTCAAATTCGGTAGTTTGTAGGGTGTTGTAACGCTCAGTGAAGTATTTCGTGCCGTTGAAATAGTATTTCTCCAGGAACTCGACATCGGATCTGCTGTTTTCGTAGATCCTTTTGGCTGCTCTCGTTGAGATGCGTAGCGGGGTTCTGGATAGCGGAGAATTCCGAATGATATCTCTCATCAGATCGCGAGCCGGATCCGAAACAAAACTATTGTCCTCATTGAATACTGGATAGAGTTGATTGAGCTGGAGCAATACACAGGTGGCTTCCCACTTCATGCCGCTCCTCACATTGGTGTACTCTTGGGCAATCTGCATCAAGCTGTGAAGTTCAAATCTGTGACAAAAATCCACCACTACATTTAAGTCTCCAGCTTGATTTACATAAGGGGCAATGATGGCGCGCACACGAAAAGCCGCCTCCACTTTTTTGATTATCAGAGGAGGAGGATGGGCATACATGAATTTGGCCTCTTTTTTTCCGTAACCTGTCAGGATCTGCTCCTGGAGCAGACTAACAGCCTCTCCCCATGGATCACGGACGTAGGCGAACAAGACGATTTCTTCGGCAAGGGTTTTGAGGAATACCTGCAATTTCTTTAGTTCGTCCAGGGGCATGGTTATGAATGCCTCGCAGGAAATAATGATGCGGTCGGGTTTGGTTGTATTGATCTCTGTCAAGATTTCCTGACGATAGCTTTCAAGAAAATCAGAAATAGCCCGATGGTCATTTAATCCCAGCATTTGGATCTGAAACAGGGATTCCGGTCGTTCTGCAAACAGGGCTCGAAGATAAAAATGATTTTCAGAGCTGCCGGGATACAACGTGTTGTGACTCTTGAGCAGGTGGTCGCGGTGATTGAAAAGGGTACGCTGAAGTGCGGTTGTTCCTGTCTTGGGAAAACCAAAGTGGAGGATGAGTTGTCGAGCCTTATGGTTCATTATGCCATGTTCCTTTTAAGGCGTTCACTTATTCGCAATAAAGATGAATTGCTCTCCGCCAAGATAGGCATAATCCCGTGACCAGTAATTTAAGGCTTTCGGGTCTTTGAACCCTGCCCTTTTCAAGTCTTCGATCAGGTCCCAGGCGAAATAACGGAAGCATAGAGACCCATTTTCATGGTCAATTGGATTGCCATGATATTCGGGCGGCAGGATGTAATCGATGGAACCATCTGACAATATTCTGGCCCGGACCAGTTTCTCAGCTTTTTCTTTTGCAAAGGGGGCGGTGAATAAAAAGGTCCCCCCGGGCTTCAGGCAGCGATAGGCCTCTGCAAAGGCTGAAAGATCATCACTAACATGTTCCAGGACGTCGAATGACAAAATGTAGTCAAAAGAATTGTCGGCAAATGTCAAAGCTGTAAAGTCTTCATTTCGAAGGCCGTTTTTCTTTGTGCCAAATGGAATCTCATTGTCAAAATATTCGCTTCCAACAAGTTTGGAGTGGCGTTTTTTCAGCCATTTGTACAGCGGTGTGGTCTGTTCAGTGATGTAGATCTTGGCATTGGATGCAGGTCTTACCTGATGATAAAAAACATGCATGGAGGCGCGAATACGATTGGTAAACCCGCATTGGACACAATCCAGGTGCTCGCGCCAGTTGGGTATGGGCTTGCCATCGTCCGTAGTTTCGTAGGAATACATGAAACTGGTGTTAAATGTGCTCTCGGTACCACAGACCGCACAGAAGCCCTTGATGAAAAAGTTGGGCTGGTCATGCTGGATCAGCGCAAGTTCGATGGCTTTGCGTTCAGGTAATTCAGGCGCAATTGCCCGGCGCAGCAGTTCATATTCCTCATACGACCTGAGAACATGACGATCCATCTGTTTATGCTTTGGGTTGATGTCCTTCATAAACTGGGAGATCAGGCGGTGACCTGCAGCGGATGAAAAGGCCTGGAGTACCTGCTCATGACCATTTTGACTGAGCTGATTCCAAAGATCTTCAGATTTGTAAACACTCACAAGTGCATCGGCAAATTGCTGCGGTTCATCTGCAACTAGGACATGTTTGCCTGCTTCGATTTCCATGCCTTCCACGGCCAGGCTGGTCGCAACGACGGGCAATCCATAGGCGAGACTGGTCGCGATCTTGCCTTTGATCCCGGCACCGAAACGCAGCGGTGCAACCGATAACTTGCAATTTTGGAACATTGGTGCAATATCCTTGACGTGGCCGTGCACGAGCGTTCCTGAGCGGCCGTGCAGCGCGGATATTTCAGCTGGTGGTGCATTACCTATGACGTGAAACGTAACGTCTGGGATTGCGTTGCGAACGAGGGGTAAGATTTTTTCGTGAAAGAATAAAACTGCATCGATGTTGGGAGTGTGCAGGAAACTACCAATGAAAAGAATGTCCTTGCGGTTATGAAATGCCGGATACCCATATTCAGCCTCGACGAATATGAGTGGCACTAACCGGACATCGGTGTCTGGCAGTTCCTTATGCAGAATTTCCTGCTCGATCGGGCTGAGTACAATGGTGATATCGCACTGGCTGATGATATCGAGCTCCCAGTCCTTGGTTTTTTTAGCCGCAGCGATCTTCTCTGGTTTTCCATCGATCTCGGCCTCCCGCACTTCCCGTAAATAATGGAGATCAACAGTATCTAGAATGATTTTGGCAGTGGGTGCGAACTTTCTGATATCGGCGATGTGAGGTGCGGCAATGGGCGCACGGCAGAGCATTATGAAATCGTAGAATTTTCCTTCTTTTTTAATATGATCGCTCAAACTTCCTACGTCTGCCTTGTGAAGACATCGAACGCCGAGCGAGCGCAGCGCTTCGGTATATTCCCCAAGGTATTGGAGATCGTTCGGGATAAACGTAACATCGTACCCAAGATTTATATAGATCTTCATGATCTGAAAAGCGGATAATGATCCCGCGTCCCGGTCGGGTCTGGGCGTTGACCAGTCGATGAAAAGGAGGCGGGGCATCCATTTGGGTGCCTGCCCGGTTGGAAGCTGGGGTGAGGCTGGAATTGACGAGTCGGGCAGGGCATTCATATAGGACCTTACCAGATTGATTCTGTGCCGAAAGGCGGAAAGTCCTCCCCGCTGGAGTGCACGAATGAATTTATACCCCAGGCCCAACCAACCTCCTGACATGTGGGCCGCAGTACGCGCAAATTTCCAGTAGGATC
Source organism: Candidatus Villigracilis sp. (assembly GCF_057083605.1). Classification (NCBI taxonomy): domain Bacteria; kingdom Bacillati; phylum Chloroflexota; class Anaerolineae; order Anaerolineales; family Candidatus Villigracilaceae; genus Candidatus Villigracilis; species Candidatus Villigracilis sp. The sequence continues at coordinate 5,890 of NZ_JBXMTI010000117.1, forward strand.
GAATTCTGTCAGCCAAACGTCTGATCGACGAGCGGGTAACAGGTGGAGCGGCGGTGGTGGCCGGTTCGGGTGTATGCAGATTGACACCGCTTACGCCGTTCCATCCAAATGAATAGGGAATCTTTGAATAGTCAGCATGACCATTGGCATGGATGCGTTCATGGTAAAAATCAAGCAGGTGCCTGAGGTCTCCAATATTATCCCGGGTGTAAACACCTGAATGACGGGAGAAAAACACGGGATCATCGAGCTTATTGCCGGAGAAATGGACAAATCTAAGCGCTTGTCGGTTCGATTGCCAATTGCCGTCAATCCGCTCAATGGTACGTTGAGACAGATTCCAGTATGCTATGTTGTAACCCGGGTGGTGCAGGACGGTGGTGAGTTTCAGGAAGGCTGGAAACAGGTCTGCCCATTTTTGATCCACAAACAGGCCGCGTGCAAGATCAATGACACAGCCTTCTACGAGCTGACGTTCCCACCATTCAACGACACGAATTACATCTGAAGTGTTCCGGAGCCCGATAAACCCCAAATTGTAGATGCCGAATTGCAACATGCGTATATCGCTCATCTCGACATTTTCCGCCGGCTGTAGGATGTGAGGAGTGAGGATGCACTCGCTGCCATCTGCAAATGCGTCCACAACCTCTATTAATGGGCTGATGATCAAAATATCCGGGTCAAGGTAAAGGACGCGGTCCACACCTATTTTCTTGAAAAGGTGGGAAAATGCATACGGCTTGATGGCTGTATTGAATTCAGTGATATTGTAGCGCTCTGCCATCTCCCGGATATTGGGGATAGCCAACTCTGCCAGTGTCACCACCCTGAAGGGCAGGGAGGTGATATCGTAGCCGGAGTCAACCTCATCACACAGGAACAGGTAAAAATTTGCATCCGGATGATGCAGTCTCAGTGACTCAAACAGCGTTTTGGCATAGGCCGTAAAGTTCCTTGAGCAGATTGTGAAAACAGTTAATGGCTCCCTGGCTGGCATAATTATCTCCTACTTTCCTAAATGTTCCTGCTTACAGTTCATGGATTTCAAACTCCGGTTCGCCCACCGACAAGTCCACATAGCCAATGGCGCGGCGGTCCGCTTGCGGCAGGACGCGAAACATGATCGCATCCAGTACCCTATGCATCACGCTGGGCTCGGTTGTTGAGGCGATCCCTCCGCCGACAAAGTAGGTGCCCGGTGTCAGGCGCATGGTGATTGTGTGGACCAGCCGGAATTTTTGACCGTGTTTCACGCCCTGGAAATATTGCCCCAGGCTTGGATAACCCAAAGCGGTGATCTCCACGCCGGTGAGGGCGCGAATGTGCATTCCAATGGATACCAGCTCGCGCGCTTCCAGGAACGTGCCCTGAATTTCGAAATGGTACTCCCGGCCGACCAACAGATTGTTCACCTTCTGTCGCAGGCTATTGTAGATCGTTATGCTGTCAATCCGTGCGCCTTGGAGGGGATAAACAACTGTGGACTGGGGAAGCAGATCGCTTTGGTAAAAATCAATTTCAGGTATTTGCTCTTCTGTTTCCGGATGCGGTGCCAGTTCCTCGGGGAGGGGAACGCTATCTTCGGGCAGGGCATCGACCAAGGTTTCCCCTCTTACGACGCCGCCTCGATCCAACTCCTGGTATTCCTGTATCAGACGCGCCTGCTCCGCCGGGTTGGCATAGATGATCTGGTGATAGGCTCGTACCACGGTAAGAGGGTCGGCCAGCAGCAACCGCCGGCCCTGTTCGATCAACAGGGCGCGGTCGCACAATTCGGTGATCTGACGAATGGAATGGGATACGAACAGGATCGAGGTACCGTTTTGCTTTAACTCATCCAGGCGGCGAAAACATTTGCGCTGGAATTTCTCATCGCCGACCGCCAGGGCTTCGTCCACGATCAATATGTCCGGATCCACCATGGCCTGTACGGCGAAAGCCAGACGGACGATCATGCCGCTGGAATAGAATTTTACCGGTTGTTCGATGAAGTCGCCGATATCGGCAAAATTTGCGATGGCATCAAAGTGGAACTCGATCTCCTCCTGCCGCAGGCCCAGGATCGCCCCGTTGAGAAATACATTCTCGCGCCCGGTAAAATCCGGGTTGAAACCGGAACCCAATTCAAGTAGGGCTGTGATCCGGCCTTGGGTCGCGATCGTGCCACTGGTCGGTGTCAGTGTTCCGCACAGCATCTGCAACAGGGTGGATTTGCCCGAGCCGTTCCTGCCGATGATGCCGAGGGTCTCGCCTTTTTTTACTTCCAAAAACAAATTCTGCAAAGCCCAGAATTCACGGTAATAGACCCGCGCTGACCTGCCCAAAACTCCCAGCACTCTGGGTGCCAGCGCTTGTTTGAGCCGATCGATCGGCTTGGCATAGATCTGATAACATTTGCTCAGGTCTGTGACCCGAATCGCCAGGTCACTAGAGGACATCGGCAAACCCTTTCCGCGCTCTTTGGAACCACCAATACCCTGCGGAGGCCACAACCACCCCAAGGATTGTCATGAGGCCCAATGTTCCCCAAGAGGGGGGAAGACCATAGACCAGTGTATTGCGGCTGTCGGAGACAATGATGGCGAGCGGATTGAGCCGCATGATCGCCTGGTATTTCTCGGGCAGGGCCGTGATCGGGAAAAACACCGCCGAAACGAACAGGAGCACAGAGGTTAAGACAGTGGTGAGCTGGGTGACATCACGGATATAGACGGCCATGGCCGCCAGGAACCAACTTACGCCCAACCCCAACAGCAGCAAGGGGAGCAGAATCACCGGGAAATAGACGATCGTGAAGGGGAGGTGGTGGCTCAGAAGAAGTTGGGCCACCATGAGGACCAGCAAACTGATAAAGCTATGAAATAGAACCACACCGATGGATACCAGTGGGAGCATCTCCAGGGGAAAGATCACTTTTTTTACAAAATTCACATTTTCGAGGATCAGCGTTGGGGCCTTGTTCATGATCTCGGCGAACAGGTTGAAAACGATCAGCCCTGAAAACAGCGTGATGGCAAAGTCCGCCCGGCTTTCCGCGGCCGCACCAGTTCCCCAGCGCGCGTTAAAGACGAAGGAGAAAACAAAGGTATACACAAACAGCATCAACAGTGGATTGAGAAAGGACCAGGCAAAGCCCAGCGCCGAACCCTGATAACGACGGGATATCTCACGCCTGATCATCTGAAAAATCAGGTACCGGTATTGATGGATCTTTTGGAGAAAAGAAATAAACGCCTTCATTTGCCCTTTATTTTACGCATTATGATCACTTGCGGGAACGCATTATACAACACGAAACCGCTGGTTTCAAAACAGCCTTTGTTTTCCTGTCATCCTAATCGTGGCTCACAAGCGCGATCAGCCTCGTCTGCCTGCCGCAAGCCATGAGCGCACCCTGCGCAGCCATAGGACCAGTTTCCAGCCCCGACTGGAATAGATTTCCGTGAGTTGTGCGTCCTTTTGGGCAAGTTGTGCATCCTTTTGGGCCTCTTTTTCAATCAGGCGCGTCTGCCAGATGATATTCTCCAACTCCCTGATCCAATACGGGAAAACCCGCGACGATCGATTCGATTCACCGGTTACCCGGCGAAGGACCTCGAAAAACTTCGTAACAGTAGCTTCCCGGGTGAACTTTTGCCGCGCTTTGACAGCGGCATTGGCGCCCAACGCGCTGCTTAGTTTGGGTTCATCCATCAATCTTTTTACCCGTTCGGCTAGCTGGTTTGCATCGCCGGGAGGATACAGCAGCCCTTCCTGCCCATCCTCGATCAGTTCGAGCGAACTGCCCGAAGCAGCCGCAATGACCGGTTTTCCGAGGCGCATGGCTTCGAGGGTCACCAGCCCAAAGGGTTCGTCGCGATAACTGATTACGATCGCATCCGCCTGCTCGTACAAGGTATAGGGATGCTTCAGAAAACCGACGAAATGGACACAAGACCCCAGATCGAATGACGCGATCAGCTCCAGCAACCGCTGGTGATATTCGATATCCGCATCGCCGGCCAGAACCAGTTCAACATGCCTGCCGGCGGCGACCAGTTCCTTGAGCGCATGGATCGCATCCGCCTGTCCCTTTCCGGGGGAGATCGCTCCCAGGCAGGCCAATTTGAAACTATCCGGCTTTTGATAGTACCTTTCTGTCTCCAGCGACACCTTTTGTTCCAGTTCACTGAACGGATAAACGATCTCGGTGGGCACCTGTGTAGAGTCGCCAAAGAGTTTTGTTCGGGTGAAAACAGAATTTGAGATAACGAGGTTTGACCCTGCCTGAATATACTCTGTAATCATCTCGCGCGGATAAAAGAAATTGATACCGTGTTCGGGCAGACCCAATTCATGCACATACCAGAGATGCGGTTTGTTGAGCAGAAAAGCGACCACACCTCCCCAGGGAATGACGGAGGTGTTGGTGAGGATGATATCTGGGTTAACCTGCTGTAATAGTGGCAGCAGTTGTTCTTCAAGGGCTCTGAGATCCCTGGCCAGGCGCGGTTGACTTTCGGCAGCCTCCAGACGATCCTGATCGGACCACCAACCGTATGGGTGGACCAACGTCACTGCACCCCTGGCCTCAAGCGCTTGCTTCAAAGGACCGTCGAAAGGCAATACCACGGTCGGTACCATGCCCAGCCGGGGCAACTCGGCAACAAGGACCTGGAGGCTTTTTTCGGCGCCATACAAGAGACTGCTGTGTGAAAAGAAGAGAACGCTGGTCGGCGAATTTTTCGGCAGGCAGAGGAGTTGGAGAACGGCGGCTCCGCTCTGACCCGGGGCTGGCTCCGGAACTTCGACCGGGCGCCCCGTTTCAACCTTGCAGATGACCTGCGCCGCCTCGTTAATGGCGAGGACCTCAAAACCGAGTTCGAACAGCGCTTTCAACAGTTCCTCGGGCGTGGAGCCGGATTGTTCCATCTTTTCTGGGTCGTATTCAACGACCATTCTGATCCTGGGAAATATGCGCTTGATCAGTGCTTTGATCTCCGCCAAGACCGCCGCCTCACGGCCGTTGGCGCTGAGTTTGAGGAACAGGTTGGCAACACCGTCGTCGAAAGACGATAGAAAATCGCTGTCGTCTTGTTTTGCCCCACTATTGAGGCGGGGCTGGTGATGGATGACCAGGTTTTGAAAGGCGTTCAGTCCGGCATTCCGGGACAGGATCTCGAACGCGAATGGGTCGGGCTCGACCGCCACGATCTTTTTTGCCTTGGCACGGCTTGCGGCGAGCAGTGCGAAATATCCATAGCCGGCCCCCAGGTCGAAGAAAATGCTGTCATCCAGCATGTAGTTGGACACTATGCGCGTCGTCAAAGGTTGGTGGGGGCGATCGGTGTAGCGAGGGGCTTCCGGCGCAGGGACGTGCATTTCAAAATCCTGCCCGAGGGGCGTAAACTTTTGCAGATTGGGCGTGAACAGGCTGGAGGAAATGAGACGCGCCGCAATTTCCGGGTTGGCTGGGAAATATTTTTGCTGGAAACCAATGGCCGCGTTGTAGAACCGCAAGGCATCCGCTGCCAACTCGGGTATATGCTCTTTGTTATATAAGGCATGGACCTCCTCGGCCACCATGATCAGCGAAAGTACCCTGTGCCGGTAGACCCCCGATTGCATGATCGAGCCTTTGCGTAAGCGATATTGATAGAACTTCTCGTTGGTCAGGTAGATGTTGCGGGCGCGAAAGCACAATTGCCTTGAGAATACCTCGTCCTCGTTCACGATGCCTTCGACGAACCTAAGCCCGGTCTCTTTTAGAAAATCTGCTCTGATCGTGTACAGCCAGGCGCTGGGCAGGAAGTTGTGCCTGCGCCGCATTTGGAGATACAGGTCGGGCCCTGCATACAGCCCGTCCTCCAGGACGTCTTTGTAATAACCCGCATGCAGCTGAAGTTCCGCCTGGCCTTCGTTCTCCGCAAAAACGTCATCGAGAAACGGCTGGGCCTTGAACATGACCGCGTCCGGCTGCCCATGCTGCGTGATGATCTTATGTACATACCGAAGCGCCGCCGGGTCCAGCATGTCATCACTATCGATACAATACACGTACTGCCCCTGGGCCCGTTCCAACCCGGTATTTCGGGCCGCACTTAAACCGGCATTGGGCTGGCGGATTAGAACGATCCGGGAGTCCAGGTTCCGGTAGCGGTCTGCGATCTGACCGCTGGAGTCCGTAGACCCATCCTCCACGAGGATCAGTTCGAAATCTTTATCGGTCTGACCCAGGATGCTTTGAATGGCGGCATCCAGATATCTTTCGACATTGTAGATGGGCATGATGATCGAGAAAAAAGGTTT
>NZ_JBXMTI010000118.1:0-47519 GCF_057083605.1 Candidatus Villigracilis sp.
TCTGTGACGCCTGATCTTTTCGCAGCGCGATCAATGTCCCGCGTACGCGATAGGCGCGTGGGTCGCCAAAAAAGTTTTGCAGTTCAGGGTAGATCATTGTGCCGGGCGTCAACCCCAAATCTAAAAATCGCCTGCGTGTAAAACCTTGCACGGCTTCATCCAGGATCACGATCTCGGCACGCTGGTCGTATGTCAACTCAGCCAATGGCATCGCGTTCACTTTTGCCATTTCGCTTTTGGGCAGCACGGCCACGCTCACATTTGCAGCCACTGCGGGCGCAAGCCGATATTCGGTCTCGCCATCGGTCAACAAAATTCGTTGCGGATTACGATCCAAAATGCGGATGGTTTGTCCCAGGCGGAGTCCTGCCGCCAGGATTTGTTCAAACGCTAAAGCAGGTTCATCCTCAAGATGCACGATCCTTACTGGACCCTCGGCCTGCCACGCCGTCAGCGGCATTCCCTCCTCTTTGAGCAGAGTCCCCTCACGGGTAGGGATGGGATCGCCATGTGGATCACGCTTTGGGTGGCCCAGAGCCGCATCCAAATCGTTGAGCTGTGCTTCCGTGAATGAATGTTCACGTCGCTCGGATTCACTGTGTATTTTTTCCAATGGCATACGCGCTTCATCTGTGAGATAACGCTCCCATAAACGATGTGCGCGGACAACGTGCATGGCCCAGCGTTCACCTTGCGTGGTGAGCTGCACATCAGCGCCGCGCGATTCAAGCAAGCCTTGTGTCTCCATATCTTCAATGAGACGAGTTACCCTTCCACGTGCAATGTTTAATGCGCCTGCCAATGATTCAGGAGAAGCCTGTCTTCCGTGTTGTTCGCGGTCGAGCAGATGCTTAAGTGCATCCTCCACTTGCTCGCGTTCCTGTGCGGTGCGATAGGTTTTATAAATTGCGAGCAACCCCACGCGCGGCAGAAAAGTAATTGCAAATAATGTAATAGCTGTAATGATCCAGAGTGTCATGTTCATATTTATCCGTTTCCTAATTTTGGAAGGAATCTACCTGTGCGCTTCATGTATTCTCTGTACTCATCACCAAATTTTTCAATAAGATTGGCTTCCTCCTTGGGTGTGCGGCTTGCCATTAAGATGAAAGCCAGAACGCCGAACGCGGCGATGAACCAGTTATCGGCCATCATTCCAAAGGACACAATGAAAGATGATCCTATTGTGTAGAGCGGATGCCGCACCCAGCGATAAATTCCGCGAGTGACAAGTTTGTGTTCCTTGCGTGTTGCGCTGGTGGGCGTGATGCTGCTGCCAATACTGCTGAACAGCCAGTAGATTCCAAATACACAAAGGATTCCGATAACCACTCCGATCCAACGCACTGATTCGGGCAGCCCAATCTTCGACCAAGTCATCCACTGCGGGTTGATGAGATACACAAGCGGACTCAGCCAGAGTATCAATCCGCCAATCTTGATGATATTCATTAGCAGAGTGCCATCCACTTTGCGGGGAATTTTTTCGCCCGTGTCTCGGTCCGCCTTGCGACGGAAGTAGCTTGAGATACCTATTCCTGTAAACAGGATGATGGCAGCTAAAATACGGAAAATGTTTTCGTTCATTTGATTGACCTCTTGTTTTCTATGATACGTTGGTGGTCGAGTAAGGTGAGACCACCTATTAATGGGGATTATTTTATTAACTGGTGGTTTCGATACGCCTTCGGCTACTCAACCACCGATGTCTATCGAATCAACCGCGGGAATATGCTTCCCGTCTTTTTCATATATTCACGATATTGATCCCCAAAATATTCAAGCATTAGTGCTTCCTCAAATTTAATTCGTGAAATGATTTCCAAAATTGTCATTCCCGCCCAACATAGGCCGATTAACCAGTTGGATGAAATGAAAAGTGTCGAATCTAGAATGAGCAGAAATGCCGTATAGATGGGATGTCTGATTAAACGATAGGGGCCACTTGTGATGAGAGATTGTCCCTTCATCATGCGGGGCCTGTCGCTCCAGCTATTGGCAAGTGTGACTTGTGCCCATTGGAGTAAAGCAAAACCCAAGACTGCGATATCAACACCTGTCCAGCGTAACCATGTAGGAAGCGATAAGCTGCCAAAGGCAAGCCAGTTCGGGTTGATCACATACGCCGCCATTGAAATAAACCCGGCCATGCCAAGGAGTCCAGCGAGTTTTGAAATTATTCCTTCTTCACGTTGTTTGATAGTGGCATCCTCAGGCTTGCTGTGATACTTAACGTAGTACCTGCGATGCGCGGCAAAGGAAATAATGAGGATTGGCAAAATGATTCTAAATATAGTTTCTGATTGCATATTTATCTCTATTATTTAGCCACAAATACTTGAGTAGTAATGAGATTGCCTAATACGATGTTTGACTTTTGACCTTCGACTTTGATAGTCAGATTACCGTCTAACTCGGAATAATTTTTTACCGTAACTTTCACTTCTGGCACAACGCCGATTTCGCGCAGGTGGCGGAGCAAGGCCGGGTCGTCGTCCACTACTCTTCGGACGGTGGCAGTTTCATCGGTCCGTAGTGAGGCGAGAGGTTGTGAATCGTCGGCGGGCATGGTCAGATCCGCAGTTGGAATTAATTCACCATGTGGGTCGCGCGTGGGATGTCCTAATGTTTCGGCGATGCGCGCTTCAAAATCCTCCGAGATCACGTGCTCGAGTTTATCCGCTTCGTGATGGACTTTGTCCCATGAGTAGCCGAGCGTGTTGACCAGGAAAGTTTCAAGCAAACGGTGATGACGTATTACCTCCAGTGCGGCCTTTTCACCAGCTTTTGCGAGTGTGACACCTTGATGCTTTTTATATATGACAAATGGCGGCTTTGATAAAGCGAGTCTTTGCAACATGCCGGTAACTGATGCGGGTGCAATATTAAGCCGCGAGGCGAGATCGTTCGTGCTGGCAGTGCCGCCGTGCTCGGTAAGCTCATAAATGTTTTTGAGATAATCTTGAATGGATTGGGTAATAACCTCTGACATACGACTCCTTCATTAAATATTCCACAAAATAATTGTTGTGCAAAGAAAGAAAGCAAAGTATGCAATGTTGAATCCTGCGCCTTCCGTTGCATCGCGGATAAATTGTGGAAGCACACGCTTGAGCAGTAACCATGCAATGGTGAGCATAACGGGATTGACCGCGGCCATCCAAGTAGGGAAGTGGGTTTGATTTGTGGCAACCAAAATTGAGAATAAGATGGATGCAATCACAATGATGACCAGTACAGGTAAGTAACTGATGATTAATACTTTACGGTGACGGCTGATCATGTCCGCGATAACCTGCTGAGAGTCGTCGTTGACAGTGTTCAATGCATGAATATATTCGCCCATGTAATAAAAAGTGCCATGTACGAACGTGCCAAAGACAGAAGCAATGCCAAACAAGAGAACAGTTACAAGAACCAGGGTTTCATTTGCACCTGCCAGCCCCTGATAGATTTGCCAGAAACCTGAGAGTACCAAAGGTGTAGCGAAGACGCCCAATAATGCGCCCCAGATTAACCGGGTGGGGGAAAGCGCGACCATTCTTTCAGCATCTGAAAGCAGTTTCTGAAATGATTTGAGTTTGGGGTAATCGTCTATGTTGATTTTGGCCGCAAGCAATAGTACGTCGCCAGTGCCATAAATAAATGCGCCAATTGAGGCAAGGATGCCTGTGATTTGAATGGTACTCATAATAAAATTCCTTATTTCGCGGTTTAAATTAGGTTGAACTAAATCTATTTTAGTCCAGCCTAAATTTTTTGTCAAGAGTTGAGACTTGACTTTTGGCAGGGGAGTCTGTAAAATGAGTTTGTTAGTCCAATGAATTTACAAAGTATCGGTGGCAATTGAACGGTTTTTCTTCTGCGCGTAGGCACTTATACAAAATTCTGTTCTCAAGGATTTTCCTTAGCCATGAAAAAAGCAACTCACCAACAAACAAAGCAGCACAACCGCGATCTGGTACTCCGAACGATCTTTGTCAACGATTCAATCAGTCGAGCTGAAGTGGCTCGCGTAACCAATCTCACGCGCACCACGGTTTCAGATGTCGTCAACGGCCTGCTCACAGAGGGTTTGGTAGAAGAAGTTGGGCGCGGCGAATCGATTGGTGGGAAATCTCCAATTCTATTAAGTATCGTTGCCAACTCGCGCTATTTGATTGGCTTGAATCTAGCCCAGGATAAATTCATTGGGGCAGTTGTCAATTTGAGAGGGGAGATCAAGGAAATCGTGGAAGCACCCGTCCATGATGACAATGGCGAAAAGGCACTTGAAATTGTTTATCAACTTCTCGATCAACTCATTCGAAAAAAATTAAAACCCATCGTTGCGATTGGAGTGGGCGCTCCGGGCCTGATCAACACGCGGGAGGGGATTGTCGTTAATGCTGTCAATTTGGCCTGGCAGGATCTGCCGCTCGGCCAGTTGCTTCACAAGAAATACAAACTTCCTGTTTCCGTTTTGAATGACAGCCAGGCAACTGCCATCGGTGAATATGTATATGGCGGCGACCATATGCCTGATGAAAACCTAATCGTGGTTAACGTTAAGCATGGCATTGGCGCTGGTATTTTGATCAATGGTCAACTATTTCAAGGGGACGGCGGCGGCGCAGGCGAAATTGGTCATGTAGTTGTGCAGGAGAATGGCGAGCTTTGTCGCTGCGGCAAACGTGGCTGTTTGGAGGCCGTCTCCAGCGCGCACGCAGTTGTTCAGCAGATGCAAATGGAATCACTTGAAGATGTCATTTCAGCTTTTCAGTCTGGCAACCCAAAGGCAAAAACTGTAGTGGAAAAGGCGGGCCATTATCTTGGAACATCCCTTGCTAATTTGATCGGCACGCTCAATATTCAAAAGATCGTCCTCACTGGTGATATGACACGCTTTGGTGATGAGTGGTTGAACGTGGTCAGCACATCCATGCAGACCGGCGCTTTAACTCGCATGGCCGAGGGCACAAAACTTGAAATCGGTAAATTGGATTATCGCGCCTGCATCCTCGGCGCTTCCGCATTTTTATTGCTCGATGATTATTCGCTTCTGTTTAACGAGGAAAATTAATGCCGTTGAAGTTAATAGCTCCACGTGTTTTGCCTCCATTAGATGAAAGTTTTCGCCCGGCTGTTTTGGCGAATCAAATTTTTCGGCGTGAGGTTGAGTCTGTCGGTGAGAGATTCGTGATCGGCTTGGAAAGAAGCGGGGATGGATTTTTACGCGTGGAAACAAAAATTTATCCACAGGATCATCCAAATTTTGAATCCAATTATCAATACATCGAACGCATTGTTAAGTTTTTGCTTTGGCAGCGCGGCGCATATAGGTTGTATGTGGGCGGTTCGCCGAAGATCGCGGATTATTTGAAGAACGCGTATAGCGATCAAGGCACGCAAAAATTTGATTATCACTTTATGGGGACTCAGGTTTACGAAAAGGATTTTTCCGTTGTTTGCTGCGGCGTGGATGAAGTGCCCGCTTCACGCGAGACGGGGAAACTGCTCGGCCGCAATTTGCAGGGTCATCGCATTGGGTTTGACCTGGGTGCATCCGACCGCAAAGTAAGCGCTGTTGTGAATGGGACCCCCATCTTCAGTGAAGAAGTGATTTGGGAACCGCGCCAGAATTCCGACCCTGAGTATCACTACCGCGAAGTGATGACCGCGCTGAAAACTGCCGCGAGCAAAATGCCGCGTGTAGATGCAATCGGCGGAAGTTCCGCAGGCATCTACATTGAAAACCGCCCAATGGTTGCTTCATTGTTCCGCGGGATTCCACAGGAAAAATTTGGCGAGGTTAAAAATATGTTCTGGCGCATTCGCGATGAAATGGGTGTGCCGTTGGAAGTGATCAACGATGGTGACGTGACTGCATTAGCTGGTTCTATGTCGATTGAAGATAACGGGATTTTGGGAATTGCGCTTGGCTCAAGTGAAGCCGCAGGTTACGTGAACATGGATGGACACATTATGGGCTGGCTAAATGAGTTGGCCTTTGCACCGATTGATTACAGTCCGAATGCTCCCATGGAAGAATGGTCTGGTGACAAAGGCTGTGGCGCTTCATATTTCTCACAGGAATGCGTATTTCGCCTGGCTCCTAAGGCAGGTATTCAAATCCCTGCGGATGTGACAGATGCAGAAAAATTGAAGTTTGTGCAGGAAAAACTGGAAGCGGGTCACGAAGGCGCTTTGAAAATTTGGCAGAGCATGGGCATTTACCTTGGGTATGGCATTGCCCATTACGCCGATTTTTATAACATCAAACATGTCCTGATACTTGGTCGCTGCACCTCTGGCCGTGGCGGTGACCTATTGCTCGAAGGCGCAAAGAAAGTGTTTGAAGCGGAATTCCCTGAGTTGGCTGCGAAGATCGAATTGCACCTGCCTGATGAAAAAATCCGCCGCGTTGGTCAGTCTGTTGCGGCGGCGAGTTTGCCGGTTATTGATTAATCCGTCATTGCGAGGGCGTTAGCCCGAAGCAATCTCCAGTCGTTGAGTGAGATTGCTTCGTCGGGAAGAGCGCCCTCCTCGCAATGACGATAAAGGAACCTGATGAAGTTTCATCTAGACACAGCCGAAATCTACATCCCTGATAACACGCCTGTAGAAGCAGCGCTTGCCCGCACCACGCATTTATGCGTTGCCGCGCACCAGGATGATATTGAGATCATGTCGGCCCAGCCGATCATTGAGTGTTTTCAGAAAAAGGATAAATGGTTTACGGGTGTAGTCGTGACAGATGGCCGCGGTTCGCCGCGGGATGATCTGTATAAAAGCTACAGTGATGACGATATGCGCCTTGTCCGCTTTAAGGAGCAATGCAAGGCTGCTTACATTGGTGAGTATTCTGCACAGGTGATGTTGGATATTCCCAGCAGAATCATTAAAGATGTTTCGAGGAATGAGCCTGTGGACGATATTCTTGCAATTCTCCGCGCTACCAAACCAAAGTTTGTGTATACCCACAACCTGGCAGATAAACACGACACGCACGTTGGAGTCGCTCTCAGGGTAATTGAAGCCTTGAGAAAACTGGATCAGGCTGAACGTCCCGAAAGAGTCGTTGGGTGTGAAGTCTGGCGCTCATTGGATTGGATGGTCGATCCAGATAAGGTGCTGATGGACGTATCCGCTCATGAAAATCTGCAATTGGCTTTATTGGGAGTATTCGATTCGCAGATCGCGGGAGGAAAACGCTATGACCTTGCTTCGATGGGACGTCGCCGTGCCAACGCGACTTACTTCGAGTCTCACGGGGTAGACGCCACAACCGGGCTGTCCTACGCGATGGATATGACTCCTTTGATGAATGATGCACGGAAGCATCCCGCTGAATTTGCACAGGAGTTTATTCAACGCTTTGCACAGGATGTAAATGAACGGATCGGCAGGATGAGTTAACCCTTTCCTAAAATTTTTCAATCATCCAGCAGAAAGGAGATGAGAGAGCCGAAGGTTTTTTGTTTGGATCAGAAGTTTGAAAAAGTATTGAATTAATTAACAAGGAGAAGAATAATGCAAAAGAAAATGTTAGCCTTGCTGTCCATTTTAATTTTGGCCAGCCTTATACTCTCGGCTTGCGGCGCACCCGCTACCGAGTCCCCCGCCGCCACAGAAGCGCCTGCTGAGGCAGTGACATTGAAAATCTACTTGCTGGATTACACCCCCGATACCATTGCGTGGTTGAAGGATGAAATCAACCCTGCCTTTGAAGCTGCCAACCCTGGTGTGACCGTTGAGATCACCGAGGGTTCATGGTCTGGATGGGACACAACTTTTAGTGGATTCTTTGCTGCCGGCGAAGGCCCCGACATCATCAACCTCGGTTCTGAAATGAACACTCTGTATGGCGAAAGCCTTGCGGATATGGAACCGTTCCTCGGCGAAGGCGCTTGGGATGAGATCTCAAATTTTGGTCCCGCTCTTGAGAATGCCAAGTTCGATGGCAAACTGCGCGGCCTTCCGATCTTCACCGCTCCGCGCTATGTATTCTGCCGAACCGATTTAGCACAAGGCGAACTCCCGCAGAAAAATTTTGCTGAGTGGATCACCTTTGCCGAGGCCAATAGTGTGATCGACTCAGCCACCAACTCGCTCACACAACAAGCGCTTGTGCCCGTAGACGCTGCATCCATGGCTGACTGGCAATGGTGGTTGTTGGTGTACTACTCCCTCGGCGGCGAATTGTATAAGGCAGATGGCTCTCCCAACTTTGACTCCCCTGAAGCTTTGGCCGCCACACAATTTCTGCTGGACATGCGCCAGGCTACCTATGGCCCCGCTGCTGACGCTGTCGGTTCTCTCCCCACCGGACAGGGTTCTGTCATCGACGTGGATGATGCCACTGGCAAAGACAACGGCGCAGTATGTCTTGCTCATTCTGGTTGGGCTGCACCCGCTTTTGATCGCCCGATTTGGGATAACATCTCCATCGAGCCTTTCTACGGTGACCCCGAGAACTTCCCGAACAGCAAACCCGTTGTGCTCGCGTTCAATGACTGGCTCGCCGTCGCGGATTACAGCCCGAACAAAGAACTCGCCGCTGAATGGTTGAAGTTGGCTTTCACCAAGGAAGCTAACAACAAGTGGAATGAGACCATGGGTTTGATCCCTGCCCGTAACGATTCTCAATATGGTTATGTGGCCGACTCCCCACAACTTCAGCGCGAAGCTGAATTGGCTTCTCAGTATGGTGTTGGTTTTGCTGGCATCAAAGAAGCTGCCAAGCTCTCTACCATCATGCAGGATGCGCTCGGTAAGTTGATCACTGAAGAGCTTACCCCGGAAGAAGCTATTGCCAAAATCCAGGAAGAATATATCGCTGCTCTCGGCGAATAAGCTGCTGGCTTATACTTAAGGTTGGGTGGAGATTCCTCCACCCAACCTTTCCTTTGTGACTTGGAGGAAGTGCCCATGCCTGAAAACCCGTATCTAAATGTACTGATCACTGCTGTGCTGACAATCATTTTTATCCTCGCGAGCAGCTACGGACTGGGCCTCCTTGCACGAACCATTGCGAGACTGCGCGGCGCAACACCCAAAAATCAAGAGAATACTTTTGCAGGTTATTTCTTCGCCGCACCCTGGATCGTGGGATTTCTTATTTTTGTTATCGTCCCCATGCTTTTCTCCCTTTATTGGAGCTTCACCGATTATCGGGTCACATCAAATGCCCCTGCAAATTGGATTTGGCTCGATAACTACAAGACTTTATTGTTTAATGATGATAACTTTCGCGCCTCCATCGTCAACACACTTTATTTGACCGTGATCGGCCTGCCCTTGCAAATGGCTGTGGCCCTATTCCTAGCCGTGCTGCTCAATCAAAAGATGCGAGGCGAACGCGTCTTCCGCATGGCATTTTATCTTCCCGTTATTCTTGGTTTCAATACCGCCGTACTTTTGTGCTGGCGTCTGATGTTGAATACAGGTACAGGCATTATCAACCAGATGATCCGCGCTGCCACAACAGCATTTCCTCCACTGAATTATGTAAACCGCGCCGTGATCTTTGCACAGGAACTTATCACCGCTTTATTTCTGGGGATCAATAGCGGCAAATACAACTTATTGACCAAGTTGCTCGAAGCTGGTTTTCCAGCGGATAATCGTGTGCCGCTCTGGGTGCAAAGTCCCTTGTGGACCAAGATGTCTGTGATCTTGTTGATGATATGGGGCTGCGGTGCAATGATGTTGATCTTCCTCGCAGGATTAAATAATATCCCCAGGGAATTGCATGAAGCCGCCGAAGTGGACGGCGCCTCAGGCTGGCAGCGCTTCTGGAGGATTTCCTTCCCGCTTCTCACCCCTTATATTTTTTACAACTTGGTGGTTGGTATGATCAGCGCCCTTCAAATCTTCGAGCCGATCTTTGTGCTCTATCGCGATAATCAACCCATCGTATCTTCGACCATTTCCATGGTTTATTATCTCTGGCAGAAAAGTTTCAGTCACTTTGAGATTGGCTACGGCTCCGCTATTTCATGGGTGATCCTCGTTATTATTTTGATCGTCACAGTGGTCCAGTTCAGGCTTCAGGATCGCTGGGTGTCTTACGATGTCTATTAGGAGAGCAAAATGAAACGATACCTGCCCATGATCAAAAGCATTTTGCTCTACGTTGTTCTCACGGGCGCAACGGTGTTGATGAGTTTTCCGTTATTTTGGATGATTTCCTCTTCACTAAAAACATTGGAAGAGACTAATTCTCCTGGCATTGTTTGGGTTCCAGACAACCCAACTCTTGCAGCCTATACCAGTATTTTCCAAAATCAGGACTTCCTGCGCTCCTATTTCAACTCTGTTTTTTATGTCACTTTGGCTTTGGCAGGAACGCTGATTTCCATCGCCGCCGTGGCTTATGCATTCAGCCGCATAGAATGGCCCGGACGAAACCTGGTCTTCTTTCTCATGCTTTCCACGATGATGATCCCTCCGCAGGCGCTCATCGTGCCCCAATATGTTTTCTTCAATAAACTGGATTGGATCGGTACATTCAACCCTCTTATTATTCCTGGCTATTTTGCGGGTGGTGCAGCCATGATATTTTTGTTGCGCCAGTCCATGTCGCAGATCCCGAAGGAGCTGGACGAGTCTGCTTTTGTGGATGGGGCGAATCACATTCAAATTTGGTGGGAGATCGTTCTGCCGCTTGTCAAAGCTCCGCTTGCCACAGTTGCCACCTTTCTTTTCGTGGGCTTATGGAACAGCCTGCTCACACCCTTGATGTATTTGCAGACGATTGATCTTTACACTTTACCTGTTTATGTTACAACGTTGTATAACATTAACAATACTGTCCAACAATGGCCTACGATCATGACAGCGGCTGTGCTTACGACTGTTCCACTCATCATTGTGTTTTTCTTCGCACAGCGATTCATTCTCGAAAGCGTCGTCGTTTCGGGCCTGAAAGGTTAATGTGGATCTTGAACATCTTGTAGGGCAAAAACTTTTATTTGCATTTCACGGCAAGGAACAACCTTCGACTGAGATCGTAACTGCATTCAAGAAATATCACCCCAGCGGCATTTCACTTTTTCGCAGTCTCAACATTGGCACGCTTCCACAACTCAAAGAGTTGAACGCATCCCTTCAGCGCCTTGCGCATGAATTGGGTTTGCCTCCATTGATCATCGCTGCCGATCAAGAGGGTGGACAATTGATGACGGTTGGCGATGGTACGCCTTTGCCGGGTAACATGGCGCTTGGCGCAACGCGTTCCAAAGAATTGGCGTGCAAAGCTGGCGAAGTGTTGGGGCGTGAAATGGCTGCGCTTGGCATCAATGTCAATTACGCGCCTTGCGCCGATGTCAATATCAACCACAATAATCCCGTTGTTGGTATTCGTTCGTTTGGTGAAGATCCAATCCTGGCTGGGGAACTGGCCGCCGCGATGATCGAGGGGATTCAATCCCTGGGTGTGGCCGCCACTGTCAAACATTTTCCCGGCCACGGGGATACGGCCAGCGATTCACACTTGGGACTTGCAACTGTTCCACACTCTCGTGAGAGACTCTACGCTGTGGAATTGCCTCCGTTCATTTCCGCCCTGAAAGCGGATGCCAAGCTGGTGATGACCGCCCACCTCGGCATTCTATCCATCGATGGCCCCGATGCGCCACCAGCCACCCTGTCTCCCAATATCATTAATGGATTGTTACGCCGCGACCTAGGCTTTGATGGCGTTGTCGTCACAGATGCAATGGACATGCACGCGATCCGCCAGGGTGAGTTGCTTCGTGAAGATTCGCTGCGTGCGGCTCAAGCAGGCGCAGACTTGTTGCTCATCACGAGTGACCCACAAGATCAAACTCGCGTCTTTGAAGCCTTGTTGAATGGAGCACAATCGGGCCAGCTCAAAATGGGTGAGTTGCAAACTTCGGTTGCCCGTATTACACGCTTGAAAAAGTGGCTGGCTGAAAATTCGACCACGCCAGAATTGAGCGTGATTCAATCCGCTGAACATATGCAGATTGCCAACGAGATCGCGGAAAGGTCCATTACCTTGGTGCGTGATCAAAATAAATGTCTACCCATTAAACTGGATGCGAATAAGCGTATCGCTGTCATTATTCCCGTTCCGCAAGATCTCACGCCTGCGGATACTTCCTCATACATTCAACCCAAACTGGCAGAGTCCGTCCGCGAATATCATGCACGGACAGATGAATTCAAAATCCCATTTGCGCCTAGTGTGCAGGAAACAATTGCTGTTTTGGAACGCATCCGCGAGTATGATTTAATCGTGATAGGAACAATCAATGCGTATGCCGAAGAAAAGCAGGCTGAGTTCGTCCGCCAATTGCTGAGGCTGGGCAAACCTGTTATCGTTGTTGCCATGCGCCTTCCATATGACCTTGCGGCTTTCCCGCAAGCATCCACCTTCGTTTGCACGTACAGTATTTTGGAACCGTCCATGCGGGCGGCGGCGCGTGCGCTCTTTGGCTTCAGGGAGATGACCGGTCAATTGCCAGTATCAATTCCCGGGTTGGTTGAAGCGGGGTAATTCATCCAGTGGTAAAGTATAGAGACTCATGACACTATATTCTGAAATAACCGAACAACCCGAACGTATCCAGTCTCTGCTTGCCTCACAGAAAAAAACAGTGGAGCAAATCGCCGCTGCAATTCAAAAGCGGGATGTTCAATATGTGTTTCTCGCCGCGCGTGGCACATCTGACAACGCGGGACGCTATGCCAATTATCTGCTAGGCGCATTGAATGGACTTCCGCTTGCGCTGGCGACACCTTCCCTGTTCACGTATTACAAGCAACCACCCAAATTGAAAAATGCACTGGTGATCGGCATTTCGCAATCAGGGCAGTCACCCGATATTGTCAGCGTGTTGGATGAAGGGAAAAAACAAAATTGCCTGACCCTGGCAATCACGAATGATGCGAAATCTCCGCTCGCCGAAGCTGCCGATTTTGTGTTGGATATTCGAGCAGGCAAAGAAAAAGCAGTGGCGGCCACAAAAACATACACAACTGAGTTGATGTCTATTGCCATGCTCTCGGCTGCGTTGAGCGAGAATAAAACGCGTTGGAATGAACTGGCCGAAATTCCAAGTTGGATGAAGTCTGCATTGAAACAAGATTCTCTGATCGCACAATCTGCGCAGAGGTATCGTTACATGGATCAAACTGTTGTGCTGGGCCGCGGATTCAATTACGCTACCGCTTTTGAGTGGGCATTGAAATTAAAAGAACTCGCTTACGTGAAAGCCGAGCCCTATTCATCGGCAGATTTTCAACATGGCCCCATTGCCATGCTCGAAAGCGGATTTCCCGTCATGGCAGTTGCTCCAAAAGGAAAAGTGTTTGAATCGATGTATCGAATGTTGAAGAGACTGCGCAAGGAATTTTCCGCTGAACTGGTTGTGATCTCGAATGATAAAAAAGCGCTTTCGCTTGCCAGCCTGCCATTAGCCATTCCTGCTGATGTGCCTGAATGGCTTTCACCATTGATATGTATTCTTCCTGCGCAGATGTTCGCCTATCATCTGACGCGGGCAAAAGGATACAACACCGAGCAGCCGCGCAGCATCCATAAAGTGACAGAGACAAGGTGAACAAAAAAGAGCAATAATGAATTGCTCTTTTTTTGTTCTCAAACATTGTGTGGATGATGTTTTTATATGATAATGCTGCAAACGAAAAGAGGTGATCTTATGCGTATCTGTGTTCTGTCAGATGAATTCATCGAGGATTTTGACCCGTCTCCATTTTTGAAGGAATACGAATGGGAGATGGTCACGCTTACTGCGCCGGTGCTGGACAAGATCCGCGCGCTGGCGGAGAGCAAAAAATTTGACCTTTTCCTGAACCTATGTGAAGGTTATGAATTTGAAGATGAGGAAGATGATGAAATAGGCTACCAGGCCATTGAAGTCGTTCAGGCGATGGAGAAACTCGATCTCCCGTTTACTGGTGCGGACTCGAATTGCTTCGACCCCACCCGCGAAGAGATGCAAACCGTTGCCGATGCAAATGGAGTTGGCTTCGCCCGAGGCTATCAAGTGAAAAGCGCCGAGGAAGCGGAGAAGTTGGTGAAGAATCTGCGCTTTCCCATCATGGTCAAACACCCGAAGAGCTACGGAAGTATGGGCATGATCAAGGAATCACGGGCTGATACTTTGGAGCAGGTGCTCGCGCAAGTGAATCGCATCTGCTCCGAGTTTGGCGCGGCACGCATGGAGGAATTTATTGTTGGCAAAGAGTTCAACGTGCTGGTGGTGGATAACGCCGATGACTTAAGCCAGCCGATTGCGTATCCGCCCGCGGAATTGATCTTTCCTCCCAACGAGGAATTTTGGCATACCGACATTAAGTGGAACTACGATGTGCCCTTTGATTTCAAAGAAGTGACCAACCCTGAACTGGTTGCCCGCCTTCAAGATACAGGGCGACGCATGTTCCTTGCCATGGGCATTTCTGGTTATGGGCGTTGTGATATTCGCATGAACGAAAAGGGTGAGTTGTTCATTCTGGAGATCAACCCCAACCCTGCGATCATGCTTCACCCTAAAGAATACGGCCCTGCTGATTATATGATCTTGTATGATAAGGATGAATATAAAGGTTTCTTTGAGAGAATATTCCGAGCCGCATTTCTAAGACACAAAATGAGACAGGAAGTGTAAACAAGAAGAAGTCCGCAATTGTTGCGGACTTCTTCTTGTTCCTTGTCAATTACGGCTGGCTGACAACCAGGTTATCAAAATGGATTTCAGCAATGGGTTCCGCAGTTTCGAACGAGATTGCTGAAAAGGCGATTGCGCCAAAGGTTGCACCATCTGCTATTGTATTTGCGGATGCAAGCAACTGGCCGTTGACTTCCAGAGAAAGATCATCGCCGTTGCATGTTGCGCGCACGTGGTTAGACACGTTACCCTGGTTCACTACATTCGATTGCGTCCAATCTACGAGCGGACTCATGTTGCTGGCTGTCACGCTACGGATGGTGTAATAACCATCGCCGCTGATCGCCAGCATATACCCGTCTACTGATGTGTCATCACGAGTGGTCAATCGGCAGACAACGCCAAAGCCTGCGTTATTATTTGCAGGGCCGCTGATCATGGTCACATCGAACTCAACCACTGTGTCGGCAAACTCAGATGTCGATTGTCCCCAATGCCACAGGTCGCTGATTGAGCGAACAACGTAAACTCCATCCCTGGTTTCAACGGTGCCATTTTCATCTGAATAGGTTTCAAATTCGGAACTTGTCCCGCTAAAATCATCGGTGAGTAAAACGTTCGATGGCACTACTGCCGCAGTTGTCGCTGTGGGGACAGGAGGTATTGTGGAAATGACAGGCAAGCCTGTTGGAATTCCCGTCGGCTGGTCGTTGGCCCCGGGCAGGCTTATTGCAGAACATGCTAGTACAAATAAGGCGGTTATTGCACCAAAAGTAAGTTGGTTTCTTTTATTCATCTCAGCTCCTTTAATATTTTCACATTATAGCAGTGGGTTTTCAATCCATCAAAAACCCTTTGGTACTACAAAGAAGTTGTGTCACCCTCCCGAAGGACATCGGGACGATGTGAAGGAGCGGTCTTCAGCGACTGACACTTGCACCGCACTGCGTTTGGTGCAGTGCGGTGAGGGTCTCGAATGCAAGTTGCGAGATGTTTCGCGCCTGAAGAGCGGCACTCAGCATGACACAATCCCTTATCCATATTGACGTTGGACAAATTGCAAACCATAAATAGGCTGGTTATCTTTGATTTCCCGCCATAGGTTATTGAAACTTGCGGATATTAATCTGGATTACAGAGACTGAAGAAACTCCAACACTGCTTTTGCTTCTTCGCCGCCCGCTTCGGCATGTGCGATCAACGGAATCCCATGCGGCCCCGGTATATTTTTGGTATTGGGGAAAGCAGACAAGGTGGCTTTGACGATATCCAGTTTCCCCAGCATGGTTGCGGCGAAAATGTCGAGCCGTGCGCCATGCTCCAACAAATAGTTTGCAATGGCAATGTTACCCATATGGGAGGCTGCGCCGAGTGCGGTCTCAAAATCACCTTCGCCCCAATCCCAAGTGGCGTTGACAAGTGACGGCTCTTGCGCAAGCAATTCCTTCACGCGCTCAAGGTTTCCGTGTGATACGCCGACAAATTCCTCAACCAGTTTTGCTTCCAATGCGGGGTTCTTATCCATGTCTTTTTCCTTTACTGATAAATATACATCTGAAAGGATGTTACCTACTTGCCAATTTTTCTTTCTGAATTAGATTTTTCACATCATTAGCGTGTTCTATCTCGTGTGGGGTAAAGGTCTCTGTAATGTCTTCAAATGTACCCTCACCTCCCCAGGGAAGGGTGGCTTTTTGTGTCAGGAGCTCATCCGAGGCTGTGCTTATTAGCGAAAGTAATTTTTCGCGCGTACTCATATATTCCCTGATGATGTGGTCATAACTCAATCCTTCGCGCGTGCTGACGGTCTCTGAGTTATAAACATCGATTCCGCGCATGGCTGGGGTGGGTGGAATTTCACCTTTGATTAGCGCGGAAAGGAATGCAATTGCGGTATCATCCCAGCCTGAAAGGTGGGCGATAATCTCGCGTATCGTCCATAAGGGGTACACCTTGCGGTTTTTGTCAATTTCGTTGAGTTGTGCTGTCATCGCGGTGCGCGATTCTTGGTATGCTTGCAGGATTTCTTCTCGTTTTCCCATATTGATCTCTTTATTTTGATTTTGATGATTTAGTAGAGACGTGCAATGCTGCCAGGATTTTACTTTTTTCTTGGCCGCAGCCAGCGCCCGCCCAGGAGCAGGGATACGAGCACAAATCCAATCGCCATCCAGGTAAAAATGGTGTTATCTGTGGTGATCCCGATGACAAGGAAGGCCATTCCAAGAACGAGGAAAATGACTGATGCTTTGCGTTTATTCTGATTATTCATTGCCGCGCTTTCACTTCCTGATAAGTTGAAAAAATATCGTCAAATAAAATGGATGGTTTATTGCTTAATGTCATTTCGAAGAAATCGAGCAGGTATGAATCTACGATCACAGTTACTTGCTTCCCACTTAATGGGCCTTTCAGTCCAAGTTGTGGGGCAATTGGCGAAAGCAATGGCAGGTCGCTAAAATCGTAATGCGCTGTTCCCTCTATGCTGATTACGCCTTTGCTGTCTAAAAGTTTTGGATAAAACTGATTGAAGAGAATATTGTTTTTGCTGTCGGTAAGGTCCGCCCACTCCTGGCTGAACATAAAGAAGGCTGGCTGAGATAATCCACTTTCAATTACCTCTGCAGAGACAGGCCGCATGAACGGATCCATACCGAGCACGGATTTGCAGCGCGAGTCTGTACCGCAAAACTGGACGACTGCCCCGCCGCCAGTGGAATGACCGTACGCGCCGATGCGCTCCAAATCCACTTTTTGAAAGAAGGGATGGCCCGCCTCATTTCCCCTAGCCGACAATTGATCCAGCACGAATGACATATCCCCAGCCCATTGATCTGCCACCTTGCGTGCTACGATTTCGTAATCAGGGTCATCTGCATCTTCGGGCAGGCCATTAGGGTTGTTTGGAGCAACGCTTCCATCAGCAAAAACTGTGGTAGCCGCTCCATAAGTATGTTGGATTCCGATCACAACATAGCCATGGCTCGCCAACTCCAGTGCCTGACCGGTGTTCTGAGCATTGAACCCATTCCAGCCGTGAGAGAAGAGAATGACTGGAAAACCACCATCAATATCAGCCACTTGTGCACCTTGGTATGCAGGGATATCAACCAATGCAAGATGGTCAAGGAAGTAGGAGGGCAAATCAAGGTGGGCTGCAATGGCAGGAGCATGGATTTCTGCATTTGCCATCCAGCGCGCGCGCTTGTCTGTTTTGCCAATGATCGCGGGATACCAGACTTGTATCGTAAACCTGCGAGGTTCGTCTTTGCCTGAATATATTTCCTTGCGTGATGTATCGGTCAGCTCGTAAATCGTGGTGCCGATATCATAACTACCGCTGGGGTCTGGGATTTTTGGAACAGGTAACAGAATGGGAACTGCTGTTGAAAGCGTAAGCAGGATCACGGTCAGGTAAGAGGCGATTGGTTTCCAGTCGCTATCGCCAGTAATCTTAGTAAGGCAGCTCACCGCCAATAAAGGAGTCAACACATAGAGTAGAATCATCTGCCAGCGATACCCCTCCGCTGAAAAATGAATGAGGGTGAATACCAATGCAAATGCGGGCGCTAATCGAATAGCCAGCGGACGTGGATGCGGCCAGATTAAATAAATTGCAAGAAGAATCGCTATGACTGCTTCAAGTGGACGCATATGTTCACGAGCCTATTCTACAAAGCCACGCCCAATACTGCTACAAAATGCGCGATGGCCGCCAACAGAACGAATATATGCCAGACTTCATGGAAGCCAAAAACGCCTGGCACAAAGTTGAAAATTTTAGTGGCATATACCACAGCCCCCAAGGTGTAGATTACCCCGCCAATGATGAGCCACACGAATACCCACGTCGGCAAGGCTGCAAGCATGGGGCCTGCCGCGGTGACGCTGATCCACCCCATGAGAACATAGATGCCTGCGTTCAACCAGCGCGGTGCGCGGATGTAGAAGATTTTCATCACGATACCACTCAATGCCAACGACCAGACAATGCTCAACATGCCCCACTTCCAAAAGCCAGTGAAAGCGTTAATGCAAAACGGGGTATATGTACCTGCGATCAAAAGAAAAATTGCCGCATGGTCGATCTTGCGGAAAATTTCAAGTACCTTGTCCTTTACACGTACCATGTGATAAGTGGCGCTGGCTGAAAACATTGCAATCAGGCTGATGCCATAGATTGTCAATGAAATAATTTTGGCGGGGGTGCTCCAGCCGACAATCAGCAGTGCGATCAACCCCACAAGGCCAAGGATCGCGCCAGCCCAATGGGTGAGGCTGTTAACGGGTTCACGTAATTTTCTTAACATTTGAATTTCCTTTCAATCTTTCTTTACAATGGTGGCGATGTAGCAATGATGATCAATAACGTACTTGATTTTACTTCAACTATTTCAACTTCTGTTCTGAATCCCGCTTCGATGAACGGCTGCTGGATTCTTGACTTGATTGCCTCGGTTAGAGCGGCTGGACTCTCGCCTGTGATCCTGTACAACCACTTCAGGATGAAACTCTTCGGAAACGCCACAGGCAGGACGATGAGCCTGCCTCCGTCCGATAGGCTTCTTTTTACCTCTGAGAGAGTTTCTGCGTTGAAGATGTATTCTGTTGGAAACGTGGCGATGATGGTGTCGAATGATTTCTCTGCAAACGGTAATTGCTGTGCTAGTGCGCGCGAGAGTCTGTGGGAATTTCCGAGACGGCGTTTGGCGATGCGGCCCATTTGGGATGATTCGTCTATCGCAGCGGGGAACAGGCCTCGGCTAAGTAGGAGGCGCTGCAAGTGACCGGGGCCATGTCCCAGCTCGAGGATGCGAGTCCCTTTGATGAGCGGGAGAATGCTAAAGACCCAGTCATTCCATTTGCCAAACGAAACGGCCGCGGCGACGAAATCGTACGTGAAAGCGAATGGGTGATAAAGCAGATGGAAGAAAAAGCGCATCAGGCGCCGAATGATATTCATAAAAAAAGGGTTTGACTTGTCCGTCAAACCCTTGCTCTGTGTCCTTGTTGACTATGAGGCGGCAGAGGCTTCGTTGCCATCTTTCTTTGGTTTGCGCACAGCGTCAATTGCGCTTTTGCCGCGTTCACGAACTTCCTTGGCGAGTTCTTCGGCGCGGGAACGAGCCTCCCGGGTGAGTTCCTCAGCGCGGGCGCGGGCTTCAGATGCGGCGGATTCTGCGCGGGCGAGCAATTCTTCAGCGGATTGTGAAGCGCGATCGCGCAACTCGATTGATTTGTCTCTGATCAATGCTCGGGTTTCATCGCCAGATTGAGGGGCAAAGAGCAGGGCTACTACGGCGCCAGTAAGGCCGCCGACGACAAATCCGACAAGAAATGCACCAAATTCATCACGGTCAGACATGGTATTTCTCCTTTTGTTTTATATAGAGACCCTAAGGTTTTTAACTTACAGGGCCTTTAGTTTATTTAGGCTTAACACCTAATAATTCTAACATACGCCTTAAGCCAGCCAGATAGGCATTAAGTTTTATAACGGGTTCCACAACATTTTCACCGAGGAACTCAGCAGTTCCGCGCAGGGAGTTGACCGTTTCGCTGGTGGCATGGAGGATAGGCCGTACCTCATTCTGCAGAAGGTTGATCAGGCTGGCGAGTTGGATGATGAGCACGATCAGCGCAACACCAATGACCAGTGATTCAAGTGCCACCACAATAATGAATACGTCGCGAATCTTATCTGTTGGTGCGGCGGGCTGCATCAGGAAGTAGATTGCCACACCTAATAAGGCAAGCACAAGTACAATGCCTGCAATTACACTTACGATAACGATTTTTTGCTTGCGTTCCGCTTCCCGCGCAGCGGCTATTTCTTCAGGCGTGGGTGGAGGTGGAGTTTGTGGTTGCTGGGGGGGAAGTTGCGGTGTTGCCATGATTTGATTATAGCATTTTTTGAATCAAAAAATCACATGGTCTCAAGTAATTTCATTTCGTGTTTGACTGTCTCCACCCAGCCTTCACTGACGGGGCGAGGATTGTAGCCGAGTTCGCGTTTGGCTTTGCTGTTATCGCCCCAGTAGGTCACCCCGGCAATGTCGCGCAGGCTTTCCGATGCGTAGTTTTCGGGCATAAGTGAATCAAATGGCCTGACTAAGATTGATGCAACCTTCAATATTTGATGGGGGACTGTCATCGGAACAGGCTTGCCTGAAATTTGGCTGGCTAGTTTGAAAACATCAGTTACCCTGCATGGCTCTCCCGTGATGATATAACTTTCTCCAACCTTGCCTTTTTCCATTGCCAATATATGCCCATGGGCCACATCGTCCACATGTGAAAGACAAAGGCCAAATTGAGTTGGCAGCATGGGCAGGCGGCTTTTTAAGAAGTCTATCGTAATCCTGCGCAGCCAGGATGTGTCATCGGGGCCATAGATTTGTCCCGGCATAACGATTACGAGAGGCAGACCCTCAGAGATAAATCCCTTGGCGATGGCATGAGCGGCAGCTTTCGTCCGGTCATACTCGGTGAGATGCTTGCCGTTGAAACGATACTCCTCGTTAACCACTTTCCCCTTTGTATCCGAGTTGATTGCGCAGGTGCTGGTGTACACACCTTTTGGGATTTTCAATTCCTGCATGAGTTCCAGCACATTGCGTGTGCCTTGAATGTTGACCTTCTCTCCACCGCTTTTATCGTGAGAGCCAACCTTATACCAACCCGCCACGTGATAGACGCCATCCACGCCTTGCATTGCCGCGCGCATGGATTCTTTGTCAGTTACATCGCCTGGGAATAATTTAACCCCAAACGCCTGTAACTCTTTTGCCTTTTCAAGGGATCGTACCGAAGCGTGGACTTCACGCCCAGCAGTGCGTAATTGTTTTGCAAGGACGCCGCCATCAAAAACTATTGGAAGAAGCGCCTGTGATGAAATACTTCATGGCAATTCTCCTTATCAAATATGTACGTGTAAGGTAGGTAATTCGTCGAAAATAATTTTACAGCTTATTCCTGCTCTTTCGGGGGCTTAGCTCCCGAAAGAGCCAAAGATACGTCTAGAAACTTTCGATCAACTACTTAATTCTACCTGATGAATTGTTACGATTTTGTGTTTTTAGTGCATGTGGATTCAAGCATGGGCCAACTCTTGACTCTACTGAAGGTTGGGAGTATATTTTCCCTACCTACCGTTCGGTAGGTAGAAGGAACCTTCATGACCAGAGACGATATCCTAGATGCTGCCGCCCAGGTGATAAGACAAAAAGGCTTTCATGGCGCGTCCATGTCCGATATTGCTACCGCTGTCAATTTGCAGAAAGCCAGCCTGTATCACCATGTGGCCTCCAAACAGGAGATTTTGCTCGACCTATTGGAACGCGCCCTGCAAATGCTTTCCGAGCGTATCTCGGCCATTGCCGCGCAGGATATTTCCGCTGACAAAAAACTGCGTGAGATGATAAAGGTTTATCTGCAATCGCTGGCAGAGAACTCCGATCTTTCCTCCGTGCTTCTATTTGAACATCGTTCACTCGATAAAAAATCTCACACCCGTCATGTTCCTCAACGTGATAAGTTCGAGGGATTATGGCGGGATGTTCTTAATGAAGGTGTCCGCTCAAAAACTTTTGACTGTGCCGACACAGGCATCGCCGTTCGTGCGGTGATGGGCGTGATGAACTGGACACTAACCTGGTATCGTCCCGATGGAGATAAGTCCATTGAAAAGATCGCAGATGAGTATGCGGATCTGTTGTTTCATGGATTGTTGAGGTAGGTAGATAGGTAAACAAGTAAACACGTAGACATGTGTACCTATGTACATGTATACCTGTCTACTTTTATCCCCGAAAGGAGAAGACATGTATTCGTTCGAACCTAATGAAGAGCAGCAAATGCTCATGGATGCGGTGGGAAAGTACGCTGAAAATAATCTGCGTCCCGCGGCTCACGACGCTGAAGAGAGTCGCGAGTTGCCGAAGAAACTTGTCAGCAAGGGGTGGGAGCTTGGTTTGCTGCAAGCCTCCGTGTCTGAAACGTATGGCGGCTTCGGCGAACGTTCCGCAGTCACTGGCGCGCTGGCAGTTGAAGAGATGGCTTTCGGCGATCTCGCAGGCGCGCTGGCCGTGATGACACCTTCGTTATTTGCCACGCCCATTTTGCTTGTTGGCACTGAAGAGCAAAAGCAGGAATATCTTCCCAAGATCATCGGCGGCGATTGGAACCCGTATACTGCGGCGCTGATCGAATTCAGTTTTGATTTCGATCCCAATGCACTCAAGACAACCGCAAAGTCAAGTGGAAGCGATTATGTTCTCAATGGCGAAAAGGCATTTGTCCCATTTGCAAAAGATGCCGATGCCATGATCGTTTACGCCAACCTGGATGGCGTCACGCAAGGTTTCATTATCCCGAAGAATTCTGCTGGATTGAAAATTTCAGATGAGCGCGAAAATCTGATGGGATTGAACGCACTGCCCATGTATCGAGTCAAACTGGATGATGTCAAGATTCCCGCCTCCAATAGACTCGGCGGCGCTGCGGGCCATAACTTTGAGTTGATCCTGGCTTCGATGCGCATCGCCTCCGCCTCGGCCGCGATTGGTGTCGCGAAGGCCTCGTTTGAATATGCAAAGAATTATGCAAAGGAACGTGAAGCCTTTGGTGTGAAGATCGCGCAGAAACAAGCCGTGGCTTTCATGCTGGCCGAGATGGTCACAGAAATCGAAGCTATGCGCCTGCTGACTTGGGAAGCCGCCTGGAAATTGGACAGCCAAAAAGAAGACGCGGCTACAGAAGCCTATCTCGCCTTTACCGGCGCAGCCGACATGGCCATGATGGTCACGGATCGCGGCGTGCAAATCCTGGGCGGACATGGCTACATCCGCGAGCACCCCGTTGAAATGTTCATGCGGAATGGGCGCGGGTTTGCAATGCTGGTGGGTCTCGCTATAGTATAGATTCTTACGAATTACCCATCACGTATTACTTAACCGTAATTCGTAATGCGTATTGCGTAACGAACAAAGTCTGGAGGAACGATGACTATTGAATTTGAATCACCAAAACCAATTACACAAACACAATTCGTTTTAAAAACAGTTGCTGAAGAGATGATGCGCTCGAAATCGCGGTACTTTGACGAGCATGAGCATGAAATTCCATGGGATTACATCGAGTTCATGCATACGGCCATGAAAGCCATGGGCGCAGGGTCACTTGCGCCAAAAGAAAAAGGGAATGGTCATAATGGTGGCGAACCAAAAGAAAAACGCC
Organism: Candidatus Villigracilis sp.; assembly: GCF_057083605.1. Taxonomy (NCBI): domain Bacteria; kingdom Bacillati; phylum Chloroflexota; class Anaerolineae; order Anaerolineales; family Candidatus Villigracilaceae; genus Candidatus Villigracilis; species Candidatus Villigracilis sp. The sequence goes on from NZ_JBXMTI010000118.1 coordinate 23,880, forward strand.
CTTCGATTGCCTATCAAACACTTGCTGCTCAAATTGAAATGTTGGCGTGGGGCGACGTTGCTTTTTACCTCATCACCCCAGGTGGTGGACTCGGCGCAGCGGCTGTAGCAGCGGCTGGAAGTTCTGAACAGAAGGCCAAATTCCTCGAACGCTTTAGCGGAGATAAACCCACCCTTGCTGCCATGTGCATGACGGAAGCAGGCGCTGGATCAGATACATCCGCGATTCGGGCGCGTGCCGTCCTGGATGAAGCCACCAAAGAGTGGATCATCAATGGCGAGAAGATTTTCGTCACCGCGGGCGATAAGGCATTCACCGAATATGAAAAACTTGGGAGAGGTTTTCTCGTCGTGTGGGCCTCCATTGACCCGACTGCAGGACGCGCAGGTATGCGCGCTTTCGTGGTTGAAGCGGGGACAAAAGGTGTGAGCATCACCAAGCTGGAACACAAACTTGGAATCCGAGCCAGTGATACCGCTGCGATCTCGTTGGTTGATGCGCGTGTCCCTTACGATAATATTCTCGGCAGCCCGACGGTCGAAAAGTCCACGACTGGTTTCAAGGGCGCAATGGCCACCTTCGACGCGACAAGACCTCTCGTGGCAGCATCAGGTCTCGGCGTGGCAAGAGCCGCTCTCGAATTCCTGAAAGAAAAACTTGCTGAGAACAAAGTCGAAATCAGATATGGTTTGCCGCGTCAGAAATTATCCAACGTCGAGCGCGAAGTGATTGACATGGACATCATGTTGAAGTCTGCATGGTTGATGGTCATCAAGGCGGTGTGGATGGCGGATAATAAAAAATCGAACGCGCTTGAGTCTTCGATGAGCAAGGTGCGCGCGGGGGATGTGACCACGAAGATCACACAGAAGGCGGTTGAGATTTTAGGCCCACTTGGATATAGCCGCGAGTTCCTGCTTGAGAAATGGTTCCGCGACGCGAAGATCACCGATATTTATGAGGGCACCGGGCAGATCAATCGCCTGGTGGTCGCGAGGCAGATTTTGGGCTATAGCGGAAGTGAGTTGAGATAAACAATATGCGGTGGTTGAGTAGGCGGCGTTTATCCGCCGTACACTTGCACCAGCACGCAAGTGCAGGTGTCGAAACCACCAATTGAAAGCAACCTTGAAATTGCTGGTTTCGATACGTTCCTCGCTGTCGCTCGGAACTACTCAACCAGCGGAATAGGGAAAAAACCATGAAATATCACATTCATAAAGCCGTCGTCATCGGCTCTGGCACAATGGGCGCAGCGATTGCGGCACATTTGGCGAATATTGGCGTGCCTGTGACGTTGCTGGATATTGTCGCGAAAGACTCACCTGATAAAAATAAGATCGTCAAAGAGGGCTGGGATCGTTGTTTAAAAGCCAAGCCTGCTAATTTGATGTCTGCGGACTTGAAAACTTTTGTCACACTTGGAAACCTTGAAGATGATTTTGGCGCAGTAGCCGAAGCGGATTGGGTTTGCGAAGCGATCATTGAGAATCTCAAGATCAAACAGGATTTGATGACTCGCATTGATGAAGTGCGTAAACCTAATGCGATTGTTACGACAAACACATCAGGCATTCCAGTGAAGGCAATTGCGGAAGGGCGCTCGAAGGAATTCAAGAAACATTTTCTTGGCACCCATTTTTTTAATCCGCCACGCTATTTGAAATTGCTGGAGATCATCCCCACTGCGGATACATCCAAAGATGTCCTCGAGTTTATGGCTCACTTCGGTGAATATCGACTGGGCAAGGGTATTGTGCTTTGCAAGGACACGCCGAACTTCATCGGGAATCGCGTTGCTTTTGGAACAGGCGCATTTGCGATGGATTTCATTCTCAACAATGATTACACCGTTGACGAAGTGGACGCTCTTACCGGACCTTTAATGGGTCGGCCCAAAACGGCGACCTTCAGGCTGATAGATCTGGTCGGCGTGGATGTGTGGGATCACGTGGGCAAGAATCTTGCGCCCTTGATTCCGCACGACCAGCTTGGGCAGAAATATCTCGCTGCTGAAAAGCCGCGCAAGTTAATGGATACTCTGCTTGAGCGTAAATGGTTTGGGAACAAGACTAAAGTCGGCTTCTATAAGGAAGTGCGAGGCGAAGATGGCAAGAAGGAATATTATTCACTGGACTTGAACACGTTGGAACATGTCCCTGCGGGCAAGCCGCGCTTTGACTCTGTCAAGGCGGCGAAGGATGTCGAAGGTTTGGGTGACAGGCTCAAAGCCCTGCTTGAAGCGGACGACAAGGCGGCGAAACTTGTCAAAGCGTTAACTTATCAGGGATTCCAGTATGCCTCTACCATCATTCCCGAAGTCGCTGATACTGTGAAGCCGATTGATGATGCAGTCCGTTGGGGATTCATGCACGAAGCAGGTCCATTTGAAACATGGGATATGCTCGGCGTGAAAGAGACAGTGAAGCGCATGAAGGCCGAGGGATACGTGCCTGCGAAGTGGGTGGATGAAATGTTGAAGGACGGCGCGGATACTTTTTATCAATACAAGGGTCTTAACAAAGTTGGTGTCTACGATGTTACGAAAAAGAAATACACAAAGTTGAAACAACATGAAGGCTTTGTGTTGTTGAAGGATTTGCGCGGAACTAAGAAGGAAATTAGCAAGAACGCGGGCGCATCGTTGTATGATATTGGTGACGGGGTTGCACTGGTTGAATTCCACACCAAGATGAATGCACTGGATGATGATATTTTTACAATTGCTTCCGAGGCGCTGGACCGTGTTGAAAGTGAATTTGACGGTCTGGTCATCGGCAGTGAAGCGGATAATTTCAGCGCGGGCGCAAACCTGTTTATGGTGGTGGTCGCTGCGCAACAAGGTATGTGGGACTCACTTGATGGTGCTATTCGTAAATTACAAAACTTGAACATGCGAATGCGTTATTCGCCGAAGCCGATTGTCGTTGCTCCTGCTGGGCTGGCATTGGGCGGCGGATGTGAGATCACCATGCACGCTTCACGTGTTGTCGCAGCAGCAGAGACCTATATCGGCCTTGTTGAACTCGGCGCGGGAGTCATCCCAGCAGGCGCAGGCACGAAGGAATATATGCGCCGCATTATCAACCCGCCTATGAAGACCGATAATGCAGAGCCATTTCCGTTTATTCAAAAGGCGTTTCTGCAAATTGGGCAAGCCAAAGTTGCCATCTCCGCAGAAGAAGCACGCGGAATGGGTATCTTGAATCCGCAGGATCGCGTCGTGGTCAATCGCGATCACCTGCTCACCGAGGCAAAGAAAGAAGTCGTCCATATGGCGGCGTCTGGATATAAGCCGCCCACGCCAGAGATGATCTATGCACCAGGGCGCGACATGTACGGTGCAATGAAGATTGGTGCGTGGAGTTTCAAGGAAGGCAATTACATCACTGAATACGATTCGCATATTGCGACCAAGTTGGCTTATGTGATGGCAGGTGGCTGCCTGACCAAACCGCAATGGGTGAGCGAACAATATATCCTTGACCTCGAAAGAGAAGCCTTCTTGTCTCTTTGTGGTGAAGAAAAAACACAAGCCAGAATGTGGTCACTACTTCAAACTGGAAAGCCTCTACGAAATTAGTCGAAAGTCAAACGTCGAAGGTCACGTGACTTTTGACTTTCGACGTTTGACTCGATAGAAGGAGATAATCTTATGACATCACGAGAAGCAGTTATCGTTAGTGCCGTTCGTACCCCTGTCGGAAAAGCCAAACGCGGCGGGCTTGCCACGGTTCGCCCCGATGAAATGGCGGCTGCCGCGATTAGAGAGTTGCTCAATCGTACACCAAACCTTGACTCGGTTCAGATTGAAGATGTGGTTTTTGGTTGTGCCTTCCCTGAGGGTGAGCAGGGTATGAATGTGGCGCGCATGATTTCGCTGCGTGCGGGTTTGCCCGACACTGTTCCTGCTGAGACGATCAATCGTTATTGCTCATCAGGTGTACAGGCTATTGCGCATGTGGCCTATGCGATCAAATCAGGTGATATTGAAATCGGAATCGGCGGTGGCGTGGAATCCATGTCCATGGTGCCGATGATGGGTTATAAGTTTTCGCCCAATCCGCACTTCGCACAAGACCTTCCGCACTATTACACCAATATGGGTCTCACCGCAGAGAATGTTTCCATCAAATATGGAATCACTCGCGAAGCACAAGATGAGTTTGCGCTCAAGAGCAATCAGAAAGCTGCGAGAGCAGTTGAAACTGGGCTCTTCGACCCTGAACTCGTGCCAATTGACGTGGAAGTTGTTGAGTATGCAGATGGCAAGGCGCAGACAAAGTCATTTACGGTGAAACGAGATGAAGGTCCGCGCGGCGATTCGACGTTAGATGCTCTTGTCAAGCTCAAGCCTGCTTTCAAAGAAGGAGGCACGGTCACCGCTGGAAACGCTTCGCAGATGTCTGACGGTGCTTCGGCTGTAATGGTCATGTCTGCGGAAAAAGCACATGAGTTGGGACTCAAACCACTGGCGCGATTTGTCTCATTCGCGGTTGGCGGGGTCCCGCCTGAGTTGATGGGAATCGGTCCTATCGCCGCGATCCCGAAAGCAGTGAAAGTCGCGGGTCTGTCATTGAATGATATTGATCTGATAGAATTAAACGAAGCCTTCGCTGCGCAGTCGCTGGCTGTGATGCAAACACTTGAGATCGACCCAGATAAAGTCAATGTCAACGGTGGCGCGATTGCATTGGGACATCCTCTTGGATGCACAGGTTCCAAGCTCACCACACAATTAATCTACGAAATGGGCCGTCGCAAATCCAAATACGGCATGGTGACAATGTGCATCGGTGGCGGAATGGGTGCTGCCGCGATCTTCGAAAATTTACAATAACAAATGTAGGGGCACAGCGGGACGATTAATCGCCAAAGTCTTTTGGGTTTTGCTGTGCCCCTACAAAACCACTAAACAAGGAAACTAAATCATGTCCCTCACAATAGAAACTCTTATGTCAAAAATGCCCGGTGCATTCCTCCCTGAAAAAGCTGCGGGCTTGGATGCCGTCATCCAGTTTAAGTTCACTGGTGCGGAAGCGGGTGAATGGTATGCGGTTATTAAAGATGGAAAAGTGGAAGTATCCAAGGGTGAACATGCTTCCCCCAAGATGACCCTCACTGCAGATTCAGGCGATTATGTCAAAGTTTTCACTGGCGAAATTGATGGAATGCAAGCCTTTATGCAGGGTAAGTTGAAACTTGCAGGCGATCTAAATCTTGCGATGAAACTTACCCAGATGTTTAAGATCAAATAAAACGCGGGCAGTGCAGTGTTAAAAAAATACAGGGCGGCCAATTGGCCGCCCTGTTGCTTTTCTTACTCTATGGAACAACAACAAGAAAATCGAATCTTTGAGTGGCAACATATCCACCCTTGAAGTGTGCACCTGCTGATACAGCAACTGGTGCTTCTCCATTGGGAAGGACTGAAGTTGAACCTTTTGCTGTGAAGGTCACATACAATGTCGCCGAAGTCCCCGCGCCACTGTGGTCACCTTGTGCTGCTACTACATAGCGGCCCGGGAAATAGGCAGAGGGCAGGGCTGCGCTAAAAACAAAGGGAACGTCGCTCGTGACTAGTATTTCCACAGTGTAGGACTCGCCAATCTGCATTGTGGCTGGCAGGCCTTGAACAAGTGTGAAGGTTACATTAGGCTGCGCGGGAATAGGGGCTGCTGCAACCATTGTCGAAAGTAGTACGATGGCTAACAATGTCACTATTGCAAATTTGGATACTTTGTTCATAATTTGACCTTTCTGATTGGCTGGAATAATGAAATAGTTATGGCGTAGTACAAAATTATTGTAGCCGAAGATGGGATTAATAGTGTTTGCAATTTTATTATTAACTCATCTTATGCAAGGTCAGGGACTTTGCGCGCAACGCTTCGACTTTGTTCGGACGATGTGCCGCCCTCTCTCCGCTCAGCGAGGAGGTTCTGTCTTTTATACCCGAATCACAGAAAAGCCGTTAAAATCCACATAATCTTTTTTAGGAGCATAACAGTGAGCTTGAATTTCGACTGGATCACACAACCCGAAGCATGGATTGCTTTCATTACCCTTGTTGTCCTGGAGTTGGTGCTGGGCGTGGACAACGTGATTTTTATTTCCATTCTTGCGGGCAAGTTGCCACATGAGGATCAACAACGTGCTCGTACCACGGGCATTATGATGGCAGTCATCACACGCATTTTATTGTTGTTATCTCTTTCGTGGGTTATTAGCCTTGAAGAGGCCCTTTTTACGCTTCCATATTTCGGTATTGGTATTTCAGGCCGTGATTTGATTCTTCTGGCAGGCGGCCTCTTTCTATTATGGAAGAGCACGCATGAAATTCATGACAAACTGGAAGGCAAGGAAGGTCATGCATCGGCCAAGGTTGCAGCCACCTTTTTCAGCGTCATTGTGCAGATCATGCTGTTGGATGTTGTCTTCTCGCTGGATTCTGTCATTACCGCTGTCGGCATGGTGGATGAGCTTGCGATCATGATCGTTGCAGTGATCGCAGCGGCTGGTGTGATGATCTTTACCGCTGGCCCCATTGGCGAATTTGTGGAGAGGCATCCTACCGTCAAAATACTGGCCTTGAGTTTCCTGCTCTTGATTGGTTTCACCCTTATCGTTGAGGGACTGCACCAGCACATTCCAAAGGGATATGTTTACTTTGCAATGGGCTTCTCGGTCTTTGTAGAAATGATCAACCTGCGTGTGCGTGACTCTCACGTTAGACCTGTCAATTTGCGCGATCCATATAAAATGGAGATTGCCGAACCTGAGCTTGCGGCTGGACCTTCTTCCTCCGTGGTGGTGAAGACGGTTGTGAAGAGAGTGAAGCCGAAGACAAAGAAAAGGAAATAGTAATATTGAAAAGCAAAACTGCCATCGAGGAATTCTTCGATGGCAGTTTTATGTCCGATGCACTCCAAGCATGCTTGGCCTTGTAATGATCGTGCGTGTTTCTATTCCCCGCTCCTGAAATATCCTAACAATTTCCTCTCTTGATTTCTCTGCATTCCCTGGTTGAACAAAATTGATAATGGATGGCCCCGCGCCCGAAAGCGCCGCCGCCCCGAATTGTTTGGCAGCTTTATATGCCGACATGCCACCTGAAATAAGTTTCAAACGATATGGCTGGTGAATGCGGTCATCCATCACCTTTTGTAAAAGGTCCAAATCACCGCTTCTCATTGCATCGACGACCAGGGCGGCGCGCCCAATATTGAAGATTGCATCAACCCGCGAAACAGACCTTGGCAAAACTGCGCGAGCGATACGTGTCGGCCAGTCAACGTTTGGTTTTACGATCACTAAAGTTAATTCAGGGACTTCATATCGTTGGGTGATGATCTCCTCACGTGCCATGATCGAGACGACCAATCCGCCAAACAAAGCGGGTGCGACATTATCTGGATGCCCCTCTATTTCGTTTGCGAATTTCAATAACTCATTTTGATTGAATAGTCTGCCCAACATTTCATTTGCGCCAAATAGCCCCGACACTATAGCCGCAGCACTTGAGCCAAGCCCACTGCTCATAAAAATTTCATTGTGTGCGTAAATCTGTACGCCGTTCATTTCTTTTCCGCAGACCTTATGCAGGAAAGCGTATGACTTTGTTAAAAGATTTTTTGTGCCTTTGTTTAACTTCTCCGCGCCCTCGCCAGTAACTTGATAGGTTAATCGGTCGGCTGTTTCAAATGAAATTTCATTCCAAATATCCAAAGCCAGACCCAGACAATCGAAGCCTGGGCCTAAATTTGCAGATGTAGCGGGGACTCGGATTTTTATCATTCGTGACATTATATAATACCTGCGCCAACAAATTGGGCTTTTCTACAATTTGTTAGCGCGATAGGTATAATCGCCTCATTCCTACTATCGGAGTTGCCATGACCTATCAAGGTTTGATCCATCGCTATGGGCAATATCTAGACCTACCAGCCCACACAAAAAACATTTCCCTGCTCGAGGGGAATACACCATTGATTCCCATGCCGCGTTTGAGCAGGGAATTCGGCTGCGAGTTATACATTAAGTTTGAAGGATTAAACCCCACAGGCTCCTTCAAAGACCGCGGTATGACTGCTGCTATCAGCGAGGCTGTTGGCCGCGGCATACAGACTGTCATATGTGCTTCCACAGGAAACACGGCCGCCTCAGCCGCAGCATATGCAGCACGGGCCGGCTTGCGTTCCATCGTGCTGATTCCAGAGGGGAAGGTGGCAGTCGGAAAACTTGCAGGCGCAATTGCCTATGGCGCAGAAGTGATCCAGGTTCAAGGTTCGTTTGATGATGCGCTGACACTGGTCGTTGAAATAACTCAAAAGACCCCTATTGCGTTAGTAAATTCGATCAACCCATTCCGCATCGAGGGGCAAAAAACAGCGGCCTTCGAGATTTGTGATGTGTTGGGAAGTGCACCGGATTGGCTGTGCCTGCCTGTTGGCAATGCAGGGAATATCACATCTTATTGGGCTGGGTTTAGGCAATACCAAAAAAGATTGCCTCGTGTGTTGGGTGTGCAAGCCTCAGGTGCGGCTCCATTAGTATTGGGGCATCCTGTAGAAAAGCCAGAGACAATTGCAACTGCGATTCGTATAGGGAAACCGGCGCGTGGGGAACAGGCAATTGAAGCGGCTCAACAATCCAATGGAAGGGTTATTGCCGTGTCCGATGCTGAAATATTGTCGGCGCAGAAGATTCTGGCTTCGGAGGGAGTTTGGGTCGAACCGGCATCAGCGGCGGGACTGGCTGGTTTGATCGCAGAATCAACTGTCGGGAAGATTGAAGCGAGGGGGAAAAAGGTCGTGGTGGTGTGCACCGGTCATGGGATGAAGGATCCAGCCGTTATCACCGAGTCGTTCCAATCTCCAAAGATCATCCCCGCGAATTATGAGGCGTTGATCAGCCTGGTCGAAAAGTAGTACCTTTGTCTGTGGGAGATGGTAGACTGTGTTATATAATTTAACAGATGAATCCTGTTAAGAAAATTGCAAAGATCGCTTCGAGGAAAAAGAAGTAATAAAATACCACCTACTAATTCGAGCGGATATTCCTCAATATCCTTATTTTAGACGGTTACAGGTGGTGAAATGTATACAATGCCAAGCGAAAAAAGCACGTTCAGCCCTGCGGTATTGAGAAATTTCCCTTTCTTTGCTTCCTTCGTGGAGAGCCAACTGGAGGAGATTGCGGAGGTTGCAGCGCGTATTCCAGTTAAAGCGGATGCAGTGGTCTTTCGTCAGGGGGATGATTCGGCAAGGATGTATTTAATTCTTCAAGGTGCTGTGAAAATCGAGCATGAAGACCAGGAGGGGGGAAAGCTTCTTATCGGAGAACTGACCCAATATCAAACCTTCGGTGAAATTGCCATGTTGAGTATGGAGCCATCCCCGGTAACGATTACAACCACAGAGGATTCAGAATTCCTGACGATTGACCGTGAACCCATGCTGGATGTGATTCGAAAATCGGAACCTGATGAAATTGTTGAGATATTTTCCTTGTTAGGCGAACAGATCCGCGAGGCAAATGACCGCATATTCAAACAGGTTTTATCTCACCGCACCCTGGCCGCTCAAATGGAAGTGGAAAAACAACGCGCCCTGACCCAGATGATTGCGGGCGTCGCACATGAGATCAACACGCCTTTGGGTGTGATCAATACGGCGGTCAGCATTATGGCGCGGGAACTGGCTTCGCCAAAAGAGGTGACCATCCAGCGTGCGGCTGATATTGCCGAATCGCTTGAGTTGATGCGCCGTAATGTGGAACGTGCTCATCGGCTCGTGCAGGATTTCAAGAAAATCTCCGTCAGTCAATTGGTGGATGAAAAGGAATTGGTTGACATTCATGAGGTGATCGACGATACGATTGAATTGCTAATGGTCAACTTGAAGCGGAGTCAGATTGCTGTCAATTTCACTAGCAAGTTATCCGACGAGCAGAAGAATTGGATCGGCTATCGAGGTGCTCTTTCTCAAATTCTGATCAATTTGCTGACCAATATAGAGAGGCATGCGTACCCAGATGGAATTGGCGGCGTTGCCGATGTGAGCATTGAACTAAAGGATGAAAGGCATTATCTGTTGACGGTGGGGGATTGCGGTAAGGGAATTTCCAAAGAAAACCAGCCGCGAATTTTTGAGCCATTCTTTACAACTGAGCGCTCCAATGGGGGGACAGGGCTTGGGCTGGCAATTGTCCATAACCTTGTGGTGGGCACGTTAAAAGGTGAAATTAAGTTGGATGCCAAAGAAGGCAATGGCACAGAATTTCGGATTGTTTTCCCGCGAATAATTTCAGACTGATTTTGTGGTATTAACCTTGAAGCTATTGTATAATTGCCGGGTAATAATGCCAACCCAAATATAGGAGAATAATCAATGGATAACAAAGTTTTGCAAGTTATTGTAGCCCTTTTCATTCCGCCCCTCGCCGTTTATATGAAAAATGGAAAGATCGACAACGCCTTCTGGATCAACCTCGTGTTGACCTTCCTGGGCGGTGTCCCCGGCGTACTGCACGCCTTGTATGTTGTTTTGATGTAAATTGCCCTGACGAAAAATCACTCCGCCCAAAACTTGGCGGAGTGATTTTTTAATTGCAAAGTTAATGCTGTCTACTTGACAATCCGCTTTTGCGAATTGATAATATCATTGCCATGACATCCTCAGCGAAGCCCCTTGTAATTGATAACTTATCCTTTCGTTACCGTGACCGTCAAGGCGCGGCAATTCATAATATTTCATTTGAGGTGGAGCCTGGCGAAATTCTGCTGATCGCAGGCGCAAGCGGATGCGGCAAGACAACTTTGATCCGCGCCATTAATGGTTTGGTCCCACGCTCGTATAAAGGGGAGATCAGCGGGCAGGCACTGGTCTTTGGCGAAGATGTGAAAGACTGGAAGCTCTCGCAAATTTCGCAAAAGATCGGCACAGTATTACAAGACCCCGAACGTCAAATCCTTGGCACAAAAGTTTTAAACGAAGTCGCTTTTGGTTTGGAAAATCTCGGCATGGCGCGCGAGGAAATTTTTGCGCGTGTTGATGAAGCACTTAATTTCCTGAAGATCGCAGATTTACGAGATCGCGAAACTTTTAATCTGTCGGGCGGCGAAAAACAAAAGGTGGCATTAGCAGGTGTGCTCGCCATGCGCCCGTCGATTCTACTTTTGGATGAACCACTAGCCAGCCTCGACCCTGCTTCTGCTCAGGATACGTTGGATGCTGTCCGCGCTTTGGCTAATGAGGGGATGACCGTTCTTTTGGTAGAGCATCGCGTAGAGGATGTGCTGCGCATCAGCCCTGATCGAGTCATGTTCATGAGTGAAGGAGAGATACGTTACCTGGGCGATATGCAGGGGTTATCTAAAGTAGTGAACTATCGTGAAGTGAAATTACCCGCAGAGCAAATCGTCGAACGCGCGAAATTGGATTCGCCTCCAGTGGAAATTAAAGTCCTGCCTGGCGCGGCAACTGAAGGCGCGGATAAAGAAGCGCTTGTCAAGTTTCAGCATGTCGCATTTGGATATGACGTGGAGCACGAAGTTTTGCATGATATCAGCCTTGAAATTAATCGCGGTGATGTGATCGCGGTGTTGGGGCCCAATGGCTCAGGCAAGACAACTTTTGTAAAACATGCCATTGGGTTGCTCAAGCCGAAATCTGGGAGTGTTTTTGTAAATGGTCGTGATACGCGTGAGGCAAGCGTTGCCGAGATCGCGGGTATGCTGGGGTATGTGTTCCAAAGCCCAAGCCACATGTTGTTTGCGCCGACAGTTCGTGAAGAGTTGGCATTCGGGCCGACGAACATGAAACACCCAAAAGAACAAATTGAACAGGAGGTGAAAGAGGCGCTAAAGATCGTGAACCTTTCGGATAAAGAGAACGACCCGCCGCTGGCGCTTTCGTTCGGCCAGCAGAAGCGCGTGAGCATTGCGGCCATTCTTGCGATGCGTTCCAGAATTCTTGTGATGGATGAACCCACCGCCGGGCAGGATTATCAGAATTATATGAACTTCATGGATTCGATTTTACAAATGCCCGCCTTTGAAGCCATCCTGTTCATCACGCACGATGTCGACCTCGCGGTGATTTACGCCAATCGCGTGTTGATGGTGAATGATGGAAGACTGGTTGCAGATGGAACTCCGCAGGATGTTTTGCGCGACTTCGATAGACTCAAAGCCAACCGCCTCGTTCCGACCTCGTTGCTGGCTCTCAACCTCAACCGACTCAGTGCGACAGGCAGGTTTATGAGGGCAGAGGCGTTGGCGCACATGTAAAACCACCCTCGCCCCAACCCCTCTCCCAATTTGGGAGAGGGGCAAGGGGAGAGGGTAAAACAAAAAGGAGAGAAGTAAAGATGGACAAGAAATTGCAAAACGTTTTGATTTTTCTCGTTGTTGTGCTCGCCTTGTTTGGCGTGATCATGTTCGTGCTTGGGGCGCAGGAACCCACAGAAGGCGCATTATTTAATTTCTCCGTGGATCAGGCCAGTGTGGTCTCACGCTTTGTGTTTGTTGTAATCGGTCTTGTGATCGCGTTTGCTGTGTATTACATGACTAAAGAAAACATGGCGTGGGAAGTGGGTACACGCGAAGTGGTGTGGATGGCAATCGGCGCGGCGCTCTATGCTGTGTTCTCGTGGCTGTTCAATGGAACTGTCTTCGCTGTGCCTTCGCTTAGCCAGGTTGCACTTCGCCCGGCCATTGCGATCCCGATGTTCTTCGGCTTTGCATTCGGCCCTGTCGTCGGCTTCTTTACGGGTGCAGTTGGCAACATGTTCGGTGATGCGCTCACAGGCTTTGGCCTTTCTCCACAGTGGAGCATCGGCAACGGCCTGGTGGGTTTCATCTCCGGCATGTGGATGTTATTCTCCGACAAGAAGAAAAGCATGGATACTGTGCTTTACATCAGCGGCGCGCTGGCTGTGCTCACCGCATTGCTGTTCTTCCTCAATCGGAACGAAGCCAATATGTTGTTCTTCGATGTGGATAATGGCATCTTTGGCGACCAGCAGATTTCACTCTTTGCAGGCATCGCTATTCTCGTTGGCTTCGTACTGGTGTTCGCGGTGCGTTACTTCTTCAAAGCTAATGAGGATGTGGCCACTGCCGTCACCTGGGGTATGTTGGGCAATATCCTTGGCATACTTTTTGCAGCCCTTTCCGATATTTGGATCAATGGCTTCAGCCTGGCCGCCGCCATCGTGGGCGAATTTCTCCCCGCCGCTGGCCCGAACCTGATCTTCGCCGCCATCCTTGTGCCAATGCTGGTCGTTGCGTATAAATCCACGCGGACGCAGTCTGGTAGATAATTTTTATGTCATTGCGAGGGCGCTCTTGCCGTTTGCCCAAAGCAATCTCATTATTGAAGAGGAGATTGCTTACCCTTCGGGTACGATGTCGTCGGGAAGTGCGCCCTCCTCGCAATGACGGAATGTGAATTATGCTTGTCGCCTGGCGTTATCGAAAACGCGCAAACTCCTTCATCCAGTCCTTTGACACGCGTGCGTGGGTGATCTTCTATTTGTGTTTCCTTTTTGCCACGTTCTCATCCTGGGATGTGCGAGTTCAACTGCCATTCTTTTTCATTGCAGTCTTCGTCCTGCTTACTTCAGGAGTGAAATGGCATGAAATTCGGCGCGCATTCCTGTTTATTGTTGGCTTTGTCATAATCTTTGCGATATTGACCTTTCTCACAGGGCGCGGGGGAACGGAGCATTACGAAGAGGAACATTTAATCCGTGAGTTCAGGGCATCCTTCTCCATCCTGGGTTGGACGCCTGTTTTGAAGGTGACTGTGGAACGCGCCTTCTTTGCGGTCTGTCAATTCGTGCGCGTCTCGAGCATCGCCATTATGACGATCCTGATTCCTTACTCGCTCGATCCTGCCCTATACGGGATCACATTTAAGGGTATTGGACTCCCCGATAAATTTGCCTACGCCATGGATTTGACCATGCGCTTCATCCCGACCTTTGGGAGGGACTTCCAACTGACGATGGATGCGCAGCGGGCGCGTGGTTACGAACTCGATAAGATCAGCGGCGGCATTATTGAGCAAGTGCGCAAGTTGGGCCCTGTCATAGTACCTGTCACTATCCACGCCATCATTGGAAGTGAAGATATTATTGACGCGATGGACTTGCGGGCCTTTGGCGTCGGTCCGCGCACATGGACGGATGTGTTGACCTATCAATTTCGGGATCGATTGCTGATCGCCTTTGGGGCCTTGATATTGGTTTCGTCAATTGTCATTAGCTTTATGGGGTACGGGGCTTTCTGGGTTCCAGAAGCAGTGATACAAATGTTCCCGTAAAAAGTAACCGCCGCAATCAGCGGCGGTTTTGATTTTAGTGTTCGTGACGCAGATAAGTTTCGCCTGCTGTCACCTTGAAATCCAAATGGTTTTGTTCGGGAGCAAAGACGCAAGTTGCAAAATCTGTGAAGGCGCAGGGCGGGCAATAGGCTTTGTTGAAATCAATGAATATTTTATCGTCAGCTTCCTGATCCGCGATCAGGTAGCGGCCTGTTGGGTAGGATTCGTCCTGGCTGGTTGGATCCCAGAAGCGGACGAAGAGCGTTCCGTCATCTTCCTTATTGATATCGAGTTGGTAGTGATTGCCGTTGAATTTAAAGGACAAATATCCTTCAACAGGAAATTCGGATTTCTCACCGGTCAAGTCCGGGAAATAAGCCATCTTGGGGCGCTCATAGGGAGTATAAGTTGCGGGGATGCGGAATGCTTCGTCGATGTCATACCAGGTACGGGCGGGGAATGATCGCCGTTCTTCGCGTTGGTTATCCCACATGCGCACGCCCAATCTATTCCCACGCTGGATCACAACCAGTTGAATATCTTCCAAGGTTATGAAACTTGGGCTTTCAGAGATATCCGGTTGCAGGATCGCAAAATCTGTCGCCTTGTCATTTACTTTAATTTTTTGATTGGGGGCAGCGCGCAGGGTGACGGATTTTCCGTTGTACTCGAAGTAGCCAATATTCGCAGCGATTCGTTCCGGTAGCTGGATTTCGGATTTGGGGTCTGAGCCGATTTGGTTTTTTCCGAGTTTCAGCCAGTAAAGACCGGAAAGCGCAAGCCATCCGTTTTCCTTACGGATCGTTACATCACGTTCTTTACGCCATTCGGTGATGGCCTGACGATAGGTTTTTGCTGTCATATAATTAATATTATACCCGTAAAAACACGGGGCACTCGCATGAATGCCCCGTGTTTTTGGTTGTTTGCTTTGAATTTACATAACCACGGTTGGCACAAGTACGAAATATGTGATCAACCCTGCTATCAACGCAATGAGGCCGAACAAGGCGAAGATCTTGCGCATATTGCTTTCTTCATTGACCAGGGAGCCCCAGGCAGCCAGAGCAAGGCCAAGCGCCATAATAAGCATGACGAGTTGAAGCTGGTCGCCGCGTTCATCATATTGTGACCCGATCCCAAAATTGGTGTCTGACTCATCAAATAGGCTGTTGGGAAAGGCATACATGTCGTTGTAATATGTTTCATCCCAGATCCCATCATCGCGGGCGATGGCATCCTGCAAGGCTTGGGAGAAATCGTTCTCGTAATATTCCGCAATATCGGGTCTTTCATCCACATTCAGGTACCAGTTATCGTAATAGGAATAGTCCTGGGTGATCTCCTGGTTTGCGGTGAGATATTCAGCATTGCCATCATTTAAGAACTGCATCCCCAGAATTTCGTATTTGTTTTGCTCCGAGTCTGCCATTGCCCCCTGGTAGCTGGCGACGGCGGTAAAAACACTCAATAATGCGATCAACGTGCCAAGGAATACTTCATTGCTGAGAAAACTAAAGAATTTCTTCATAGTGCCTGCCTCGCTAAATTAGAATCGGCCTGTGGGCCGTGCCGCGGATTATATACATAAAACTGCAATTGCAACTTTGCAATTTTGTTATAAAATCATGCCAACTTGACCATGCTTTGTCAGGTCACCACTTGTTGCATAATTTTAGTAGACCAAGGAGAAGAAAATGGGTTTGAAACCAGACCACTGGATTCGCAAGATGGCAATTGACAAGAAAATGATCGAGCCTTTTGTCGATAACCAGGTTCGAAACGGGGTGATCTCTTACGGTGTTTCATCGTATGGGTATGATGTGCGGGTTGCCAATGAGTTCAAGATTTTTACGAATGTTTATTCTGCCACAGTTGACCCCAAAAACTTTAACACGAATTCAATGGTTGATTTTGTCGGTGATGTGTGTATTGTCCCTCCAAATTCATTTGCGCTGGCGCGTACAGTTGAATACTTTCGTATTCCGCGCAATGTGTTAACGGTCTGTTTGGGGAAATCCACGTACGCGCGCTGCGGCATTATCGTTAATGTCACACCGTTTGAGCCTGAATGGGAAGGATTTGTGACTTTGGAAATATCGAATACAACGCCGCTGCCTGCGAAGATATATGCGAATGAAGGGCTGGCGCAGGTCTTATTCTTTGAAGCGGATGAAGAATGCAGTGTCTCTTATGCAGATAAAAAAGGCAAATACCAAAAACAGCAGTCCATTGTTTTGCCCAAGTTGTGACGTGGCAGACAAGGCCGTTGGGTTGAACGCAAAAAGTTACCGGTTTGGATAAGAAAATATAGTTGATGGATTTATTTGTTGGCTCCGTGTTTCTTCATGAATCCAGGAAGGAATGGATGAAATGAAACAATTATCTGACACAAACGTTGTCCAGGAACAGCTTTGGGAAATAAGCAATTTACTTTCCAGCGCAATGAAGAGCATTGCAAAGACAGGTGACGGCCAAACATCCCATGTTCTGCGAGACCTGACACAAGCCGCCAGCACCTTGAACAAAGTAAAGATCTCAGTCTCTAAGCAAATCCAGACGCATGAATCCCAGTTTGAAGCACTGGTGCGGATTGGGACTACGATCAATTCATCGTTGAGTCTGAAGCGGGTGTTGTCAGATGTTATGGACAGGCTGGTAGGCCTGATGCGGGCAGAGCGCGGTTTTCTTATGCTGCGTGAGCCTGATGGAAATTTAAAGGTACATGTTGCGCGCGGCCTCGATCATGTGGATTTGGATGAAGATCAGTTTGCGGTCAGTAAAACTATCGTAAATAAAGTGGTGGAAACTGGAAAACTTATCTTAACCACGAATGCCCAGGAGGATCCGCGATTTGAAGCTCAGCTCAGCGTAGCGGCCTTTCATTTGCTGTCAATATTATGCGTGCCGCTTAATATTAAAGATGAGCTTATCGGTGTGATTTATGTGGATAACCGGGCGCAGAAGGGGGCATTCCAGCAGGAAAATTTTGATCTGATCACGGCTTTTGCCAACCAGGCGGCCATTGCAATTCATAACGCGCGTTTGTTCGATGAATTGAAAGATAGTAAAGATGAGTTGGAGATCGCCTATCAAGCCACACTGGAAGGGTGGGTGCGCGCACTGGATTTACGGGATAAGGAAACGGAAGGCCATACCAAGCGGGTAACTGCACTGACACAAATACTTGCCAGAGGCATGGGGCTGAGCGAGAATGAGATCGTTCACATCACTCGTGGAGCACTTTTGCATGATATCGGAAAGATGGCCATTCCAGATGGAATATTGCTTAAGCCTGCAAAGCTCACAGATGTCGAACGTACGCTAATAGAAATGCACCCGATTTATGCATATGAGATGTTAAGCCCAATTAAATTCCTTCACCCGGCCCTGGATATTCCCTATTGCCATCATGAGAAATGGGACGGTACAGGCTATCCACGGGGTTTAAAGGGAGATGCAATTCCGTTTGCGGCGCGTATCTTTGCAGTTGTTGATGTATGGGATGCGCTTGTATCTGACCGCCCTTATCGTAAAGCGCTTTTGCCTGCGGATGTGAAAAAGAACATTCGCGAACTTTCAAATTCGCATTTTGACCCCAGAGTTGTCGACGCATTTCTATCCCTGGATAATCTGTCGACGAGGCATCTAATATTGAAGCCGAATTGATTTTCGACTTCGTCATAAGCTAACGCCGAAATATTCCCTCAGTATTTCGGCGCGTTGATTTTCATGGATTGGGGATCTAGTCTGCTGCCCGTTCTTTGTAACAATCAATTCATCGTTGTCGAGCGAAATGCGTCCAGTCTTGGTAAGGCGGCTGATGATTCGGTTTTTTGTAAAGATGGAATTTGGGGAGGTCTGATGATATTCGCAGGTCGCTTCATACTCAAGCGGAAAGTTGTGTGCTGTTAGATCGAAATAATACTGCCTTTCAACTTTTCCGCCAAAGCCCAACTGCCACAGTTGAAATCCAGTTCTGAACGGTTCCAGTCGATAAGAGCGCAAGCCCTGCTTCTGCCAGTTGGAATTATCAATATCTAGGGGTTTTGTAAAAGTATCTCCCCATCCTACATCGGCCAGCCAGCGCGTGGACTCGTTTGGCACTCTTACCATCAATGTGAGATGGTCAAAGTCAATGCCAAAGCTGCCGTCATCTTCGTGATAATCACGCGCATTAAGGTAGGTTACTTCAAAACCGATCTCCCTTAATAGCCATGCAAACAAGCCATTTAATTCGTAACAAAATCCGCCACGATTCCGCAGGATGATTTTGTCCCAAAGCGCGGATTCGTCCAGCTTAATTTTTCTTCCCAGGCCAATATCCAAATTTTCAAATGGAACAGCTTGCAGATGGGCGAGTTGAAGTTCATGCAAGGTTTCTATATCTGCGCGAATTGGCTTTGAATAATTTATGCGTGCCAGGTAATCTTTGAGGTTCATACTACTCCCCAAGCCACTGACCTGCCATTTTTGCCAGCCCCGCTGTTGCACCTTGTCGTGCCGTACATTGGGGTAATGACTCGAGGAATAATCTTCCATATTGCTTTGTAAGTACGCGCCGATCCAGAATGGCGACAACACCGCGATCAGAAGCCGAGCGGATGAGTCGCCCAAATCCCTGGCGGAATTTCAGGATGGATTCGGGCAGGTAATATTCATTGAATGAATCTTCGTAAAGCTCGGAGCGGGCCGCGATGATCGGGTCTGATGGAACACCAAATGGTAGTTTGGTGATGACCACAACTGAAAGCGAATCTCCGGGCACATCCACGCCTTCCCAGAAAGACCGTGTCCCAAGCAGTACCGCTCGATCTGTGGATTTGAATGATTCCAGCAATGTATTTGGCGACGCGCCTTCACCTTGTTCAAATACAAAAATGTCCTCGCGCGCGAGAGGGCCAGTGATGGCTTGAGCTGTTTTCTTGAGCGCCGCATAGGATGTGAACAGGACAAGCATCCGCCCGCCGGTGGCTTTCGCGGTGGAAATCAGTGTCCGGTCTAAGGCTTGTTGGTAGCCGGGAGCGTTCGGCTCTGGCATATCATTGGCAACATAAAGCAAAGTGCTTGATTCGTAGTCAAATGGGGAGCCTAGTGAAAGTGTATCCACCTCATCAGCAGATAATGTGTTGCGAACGTAACCAAAATCGCCGCGCGTGGTCATTGTGGCAGATGCCATCACCACGCAGGCTTTTTCGTGCCACAAATGTTTTTGCACAAGCGGACCTGCACGAAGCGGCGCAGCATTAAGCGACAACCTCTCACCGCGAGGATTGACCTCAACCCAGTAAATCAATTCATTGGATGGTTTATGCATCAGGCCCGAAGCCGCGGCTTCGGCTTCAGTCATGCGCCGTATCAGGGTGCTTAGATTCCCCATTACATCTTCCACGTTTTCATGACCCTCGCTATATATTTCACCGAGCGCTTTGTAAATTTCATCCAATGATTTCAAGAGCAGGGTCATTGTTTCGCTGGTTTGGCCCCACATGATCTCAACATCATCCCAACCGGGTACTGTACGTGTGGCGGGCACGATCCGCATTTGCCACGAATAATTGCTTGGGGGCTGTCCCTCGCGCTGCATGGCGATAAATATGCCCAGCACATTGAAAAACTCTTTAGATAGTTGTTCAAGCCGAAATGCCTGGTCGGTGGCGCGTTTTGCTTTTTGCTGCAACAGGCCAAAGTCTGAGGGGCGAAGCGTATCATGTGTATCCGTCAGCAACCTGCCGAGCAAGCCCGCCGATGAACCACCGAGTTCCTTCAACATTCGGTCAAGATCATTTTGTGTCATGCGGAATGAAAGCGCACTGGTCACCGCTGATTCCATGTGGTGTGCTTCGTCCACGATCACATAATCATATTCGGGTAATACTTTGCTGCCCGTGGAAACATCCGAAAGCAAAAGAGCATGGTTGACGATCAATAAGTGTGAGCTTTGGGCAGCCTGCTTCGCTCGATAAAACGGACATGCTCCGCCCATACGCCCCAGGCAGGATTCCGTGTTACAGTTATCATCTTCAGCAGAAAGCCTTCCCCAAACCTCGCGCTCGATAGGCCCAGTCAGATTGATCTCATTGCGGTCACCGCTATTGTTTTCAAGCCCCCACACGATGATCTTCGCCAATACTCGCATTTCATTTGCATTAGATGGCCCATGCGTGCGTATGTATTCCAGCCTGCGCGGGCAGAGATAATTCACACGGCCTTTTAAGACCGATGCACGTACATCAAGGTTCAATGCTGCTTGCAAGTCAGGTATATCTTTTTTGATCAACTGATCTTGTAGGTTGATCGTGTTGGTAGAAATAACGACTCGCGTATTATTCTGGACTGCAAACAATGCGGATGGTACAAGATATGCAAAGGATTTGCCAACACCGGTTCCCGCTTCGACCATTAGATGGTTGCCGTTTGAAAGGGCCTTTGTCACCGCTTTGAGCATTTCCACTTGCTCGCCGCGGTGCTCGTAGGATTCGAAATACTGGGAAAACGGTCCGCCATATTCCAAAATAGAGGCGGCTTCTTCAGGGTCGAGCGGAGTTGGCTCTTCAGTACGCTGTATAGGCGTAGAACCATTTTGGGTTGGCGAACCAAGTGTCGGTTTGCGTGAAGAGGCGGAGCGTGTCCGTTTGGGTTTAATCCCTTCCTTGGCTAAAGCTTGAAGGGCTTGTTCAAATGCCCAGCCTGCGTCCCAATCGACAAAATTACCAAGTTCAACGATCTCTTGCAGTGTTTCAAACGGAAGTTCGCGGGCGAGTTCGAGCAGGCGAACATAACATGCGTGAGTAACACGGGCGTCATCAAGGGCGCGATGCGTGGCGGGGAGAGGGATATTTAGCTGCTGACCCAGCGAGCCGAGGTTGTAACGGCTTGCGGTTGGCATTAACACAGAGGCGAGCTCGTAGGTATCGAGCGTTTGCTGAAATTGAAATAAACCAGATTTGCGCAGGAAACCAATATCAAATTTGACGTTGTGCCCGAGGATGGGAGCATCGCCAACGAATGCAGTAAGTTCATGCGCAATGTCACGCAGGCGCGGCGCCTGACGAACCATGGCATCGTCGATGCCCGTCAGCCCAGTAATGAAATCTGGGATGTGTTTGCCAGGGTTTATCAATGTGGAGAATTCATCCTCCACCCTGCGCCCATTAAATTTAACAGCCGCGACCTCAATGATAGAGTCGCGGCTTTCGTCCAAGCCTGTGGTTTCGATATCCAGCGATACAATGACGGTCATATTAGAACAAGTGTACCATAAACTTATGTTTACTAAATTTGCGGCTGTGATGACGGTGCGTTGGTCTTTTGCAAACTTTGGTCAATTGCGATATCCATGAAGATAATAGCCATCATCCACATGAGCATTCGATAGATCGTTGTAGAAAATAGAGCATGGCGATTTACAGCCCATGTATCTCCCAGAATTGTTGGGATGAGGGTGATGCCCGCTGTCATGAAAAGCCAGATACATATCCATGCCCAGGGTCGGCTTGACTCGTTTTCATTTTTTACTGCGTGAAGGATTAGCCCAAATATCAGAAATAAATCCAATAAAAATGGAGTGGTGTTTTCAGGATGGAGAGCATCTCCCAGGGCCATTAATACTTCACGTGTTTGGGCCTGCTCAGGTGTTTTGAAGTAGGTTTGCTTTATTTCCGTAAATACCACTGGAAAATCCTTCATGATTTTTGTTGCAGGATAACCCGGATGAATAAGCATAAACTTTATCAATGTTTTTACCGAGTTTTCTTGAAACCATGCCTCATACTCTTCAGAATCGGGTGATGGCATACCCAGCTTTTTAAGGGTGTCCACTCTTGCGGGGCTGCGAAGAAGATCGTCGCCGTATATATTGATGATCTGTACCAGGGAGCGCGTGCTGTTGCTGGATGTATAAAACCCAAGAAAAAAAATAGCACTAACAAACACAAGGATTCCATGCAGGTATTTGTTTTTCCTGTATTTCACGGAAAACAGGAGGACGGCTACCATCCCAATTGTGACGAATGCAGTGAAGAGATTAGTGTCTCGTAAAAATGTCCAGAAGAAATAAACTGTCGACCAGGCCGCAATATATGCGGAAATTTTTGAGTTTGGATCTTTGTAAATCGTGAAAGCAAGTTTAATCAGAATGGCTAACTGAAGCGCAAATAGAGAAAAAGTAAGGGACTCAGACATCAGAATACTGTCCCAATCGGCCATTTGAGGTGTGAATGCGAAAAGAATAACTGTAAATGCTCCCAGAATTTTTAAAGAGGGAGTCTTGATATATTCAGATATTACGAAAGCAAGAACGCCCCAGCCTGCAATGGATATGATGAGTTGCAAAACCGAGATCCGATTGAATCCCGGCTGAAAAACCCGCCTGCTAGTTTCAACCGAACCATTGACCAGCAGTTGATACCCATCTTTTGGTTCAAATATTTTATATACAAGATTGGTGCTTAACAGACGTCTTCCCGTCATCATTTCACTCGAAAATAATGGCACACGAGATGCTTCAATATAGCTGAGCGTGTCATTGCCGGCAATAGATAGGTTTGGGTCTCCGTAAAGCCATATCCGTACAACCGATGCAATGACGATGATGCAAAGGATAAAGAGCCGCATAGCACCGCTGCTGGGATTAAACGATATTTGTTGAAGTCTGTTGATGAAATTTCTAAACATCGGGGCTTTATTAATCACAAAATATTCAGCCCTGTGCTATTCTTTTGAGAATAATCCGGTAAGTTCCGCGATCTGCAAGCTTGAAAGAACGCGATTCTTTGAACCCTGACGCATGAATTCCTTGAGTTGTTTAAGCTTCATGGCCGGAATGGGTGAATCGCCCGCATCCAACTCAACCTCGTCGCTGGTGAAAACCAAAATAGGCTTAATCTCAGGGACGTTTGTCTCGCCCATATTCTTGTTAAAGAATTTTCTTAACTGATGAACTTCATTTTCTGCATCTATATCCGGGCGGCCGATTCCTTCCTGGCCGAAGATGCGCATGTAGCCTTGCAAAAATCCACCGCCGCTCATTTTCCAGCGATTCTTTGTATAGCTGACTTTTCCGCGTTGATGATAGGGGAGGAGAGCCCAAACCCCAGAGGGGCCCACCAGCAAATGTGATACTGGTGTTGAATAATGATATAGGGTGAATTCGCTGTGCATGCCTTTCAACCCGGTATCGATCTTTTCATCCGGGCGAGGCGAACGCCCCCAGCGACTGCCCATATACATTCCGATCTGCGTCATAATAAAACCTATTAAGAGGCATATGATGGAATAAGTAAACAAATCCGGCTTGGTGAATGAGATG
>NZ_JBXMTI010000119.1:0-42295 GCF_057083605.1 Candidatus Villigracilis sp.
CAGGTTTTTTAAGCTTGGGGCCAAAAGCTCAAAAAATTGGCAAGTCAGAGAATTGATCGCTTCGTTCCATCTAAAGGCTTCTCACTAAATAACGAACATCATGCTTGACTAGACAAGTTTGCTGATGTAAAATCGCCCCGAATTCATTGAGAAAATAAGCTAATGGCCATCTATCGTTTTGTTGTTCGCTTCACCCACTTCGACCCGCGTTCAGCGGGTTACCTTTCAGATGCAAGCGCGCTGGGATTCCACAACTTGCAAAGAATTGAATGCCAGGACCTCTACTTCATTGAGGGCCAACTGTCGCAGGAAGATTTGCAGCAGTTGGCCCTCAAACTTTTAACCGACCCTGTGACTCAATCCGCCTCGTGGATGGAATTGCCCACGCCTCCCTCCCCACCCGAGCCTGATACAGTTATTCTAGAAGTTACCTTACGCCCCGGCGTCACCGACCCAGTCGCACATGAAATCAGCCGTGTCGCACATGAACTCGGTCTCCACGGAGTTCATCGCGCCGCTACAGGTTTAAGCTTTATTCTTCAATTCGATGCATCCGTTCCAATCCGTGATTCCATGAAAGAGTCCGCTGAAAAATTAGCTCAACGTCTGCTTGCCAACCCAACCATCCAGCATTGGGTAATCGGCGAAATCGAACCATCCTTCCCGCTTGAAGCAATCTCCAGCGGCGAAGTGACATTAATCCCCATCCGCGATTTATGTGATGATGAATTACTGACTCTCTCAAAAGATCGCCGCGCCGCTCTTGACCTCGCAGAGATGAAAGCGATTCAAAATTATTGCTGCAAAGAAAGCCGTGACCTGACCGATGTGGAATTTGAAACTATCGCTCAAACCTGGAGCGAGCATTGCGGGCATAAAACGTTCAAGGCAAAAATAGAGATTACCCACAAGGGACAATCTCCAGTCTCTAATCTCGATTCTCTTCTAAAAACCTACCTCAAGTCTGCCACCGATGAAATCAACGCTCCCTGGGTCTTATCTGCATTTGTTGATAACGCAGGCATTATTGATTTGGATGGCGAGAACGAAGTCTCTTTCAAAGTTGAGACGCACAACCACCCGTCAGCAATAGAACCGTTTGGTGGCGCAAACACAGGCGTCGGTGGAGTCATTCGCGATGTGTTGGGCGTATCGCACAAACCGATTGCCAATACGGACGTGCTGTGTTTCGGTCCGCAAAATGTCACCTTTGATCAACTTCCGCAAGGTGTGCTTCATCCGCGCCGCGTGATGTCTGGCGTGGTTGCGGGGGTACAGGATTATGGAAATAAGATCGGCATTCCCACTGTTAACGGCGCGATTCTTTTTGACGAAGGCTATACAGCCAACCCGTTAGTGTTTTGCGGATGTGTCGGCATCGCACCCAAGGGACTGCATGTCCGTAATCCGCAAAAGGGAGATCGCGTGATTGTGCTGGGTGGAAGAACAGGTCGCGATGGTCTGCGTGGCGCAACGTTCTCATCCATGACCATGGACGCGCAAACGGGGGAAGTTGCGGGCGCATCCGTTCAAATCGGTGACCCGATTACTGAGAAGGGATTGATTGATGTCATCGTCCGTGCGCGAGACCTGCGGTTGTATCGCGCCATCACCGATTGCGGCGCAGGCGGACTTTCATCCGCAGTTGGCGAGATGGCTTCCACTATCGGCGCGGATGTTGAACTTCAAAATGTGCGCTTGAAATATGCTGGACTCGCCCCGTGGGAGATTTGGCTCTCCGAAGCACAAGAACGCATGGTGCTGGCTATTCCAATTGAGCACGTATCAACTCTTCAAGAGTTATGCGATACCTACGATACAGAGTTAACCGATATTGGCGAATTTACAGGAACGCAGCGTTTGATTGTGCGCTATGCAGATAATATTGTCATTGATCTGGATAATGATTTTTTGCATGATGGTATTCCACAGAGACAGTTGAAGGCAGTTATTAGTGAACAGCTATTAGTAAATAGTAATCGGTTGTCAGTTATTAGTGATCAGATTGATTTGAAAGATACATTGTTGAAATTACTTTCTCATCCGAATATAGCAAGCAAGGCTTCTGTCATTCGCATTTACGATCATGAGATTCAAGGCGGCACAGTGGTCAAACCTTTGACTGGTGTTCAATTTGATGCGCCATCCGATGCGAGCGTGATTCATCCACTTGGCGTGAAGGGACTTGCTGGCATTGCGCTTGCCAACGGCATCAATCCTGAATATGGAAAACGTGATGCTTATCGCATGGCGCTTGCAGTTATAGATGAGGCAGTTCGCAATTTAGTGGCTGTTGGCGCCGACCCTGAGCGTATTGCTATTCTCGATAATTTTTGCTGGGGTGATCCGCTCCGTCCCGAAACTCTGGGTTCGCTGGTTGAAGCCGCGCGCGGATGTCATGATGCGGCATTGCTGTATCGCACGCCATTTATCAGCGGAAAAGATTCGCTCAACAACGAATACATGGGCGCCGACGGCCAGCGCCATGCTATTCCGCCCACGCTGCTGATTTCATCCATCGGCGTAATGAAAGATGTCACTCAAGCCGTAACGATGGATTTGAAAGAAGCGGGTAACGCGCTTTATCTTGTTGGAAAGTTTGAACCAGTCTTTGGCGGCTCGCATTTCCTTCTGACGATGGACGATGGACAACGAACAATGGTCAATGGCCAATCGTCCATTGTCAACGAACCTATTCCTCTTGTTTCAGAAATTACACCACAAGTTTATAAAGCATTACATCAAGCCATCAGAGCAAAGTTAATTCGTTCATGCCATGACCTTTCCGAAGGCGGATTGGCAATCGCTGCCTCAGAAATGTGCATCGGCGGACGCCTTGGCCTTGATCTTAATCTTGACATGATTTCGCACCAGACTCCCCGCATCCTGTTCGGCGAAACGACAGGTTGTCTGCTCGTTGAGATTGCATCCGTAAATGTCAACGCCTTTGAATCGATTTTCAAAGACCTACCGATTATCAAAATCGGACAAGTAACATCCGACCCTGTGCTTAAGTTTGGCGATACTTCCATCACAGTTAGCGACCTTGTCGACGCATTTAACAACCCGTCCTAATCTCTAATTCTCTCTCCCTCTCCTATGAAACCAAAAGCACTAATCCTCCATGCCCACGGAACGAACCGCGACCACGACGTCGCCGAAGCCCTCACTTTGGCTGGCGCTGACCCTGAATATGCGCCGCTCAACCATCTGCGTGCGGGAAAGAAAAAATTCAGTGATTATCAAATGCTAGTTGTGGCAGGCGGGTTTTCCTATGCTGACGCGCTCGGCGCAGGAAAATTACTCGCCATTGATCTGAATGCGTATTTTGTAGATGAGATTAATCAGTTTGTTGCCGCAGGGAAGCCTGTAATTGGTATCTGCAATGGATTTCAAGCATTAGTGAAATCAGGCATACTTCCTGGCGAGGACGCAAAAGAAGGAAGCGCAACTTTGACGTTTAATGCAGATGGTCATTTTGAATGCCGTTGGGTGACCATTAAACCAGTTTCACAAACTTGTGTTTGGACAAAAGGCCTGAATGAGCTGATCGAATGTCCCATTGCACACGGGGAAGGAAATTTTCAGGCGTCGGAAAATTATCCGCTTTTAGATCTTATCGCCGACGATCAGATTGCCTTTACCTATATCCATGCGGATGGCTCACCTGCCAAGGGAGAATATCCTGCAAACCCAAATGGTTCTACCCTCGATATCGCAGGCATTTGCAACCCGCAAGGCAATGTGCTGGGACTCATGCCGCACCCCGAGAATCACATCCATTCGTTTCAACATCCAAACTGGACTCGCGGCGTGAATAGTCACAGCGGACTAACCTTGTTTCAAAACGGCGTGAACTACGCGAGCAATTTATAAAAACGGAGAAATCATGACCTCAAAAGATGAACTTATTAGACTTCTGCCTCAGGCGTTGGATGAAACAAATTTGCCTTTGCCAGGAAAGACTTCGGGAAAAGTGCGCGATTGGTACGACCTTCCAAATGGGGAAAGACTCATCATCACAACCGACCGTCTTTCTGCATTTGACATTATTTTGGCGCGAGTTCCTTATAAGGGGCAAGTACTCAATCAATTGTCCGCGTGGTGGTTTGAGCAGACCAAAGACCTAACTCCTAATCACCTAGTTTCTATTCCCGACCCAAATGCATCCATTGTGCGTGTTGCGAATCCGTTGATGGTGGAAGTCATTATGCGTGGATATATCACCGGTGTTACGTCCACGGCGTTGTGGTATCGCTATTCACTCGGCGAGCGTGAGGTCTATGGTTATACCTTCCCTGATGGTTTACAAAAGAACGCCGCCCTGCCTGAGCCGATCATTACTCCCACAACCAAAGGCGGCGCAACGGGTCATGATGAACGATTGACCTGCACCGAAGTAGTGGAAAAGGGTTTGCTGGATGCTAAAACGTGGAATCAAGTGCAAACGGCAGCATTGGCAATCTTCAAGCGCGGGCAGGAATTGGCGCGCAATGCGGGCTTGATTCTTGTGGACACAAAATATGAATTTGGGATAGCAAACGATGGAAGCGTTGTTCTAATTGATGAAGTACATACTCCCGATTCATCACGCTTCTGGAGGGCGGATACCTACGAGGCACGATTCACGGCAGGGGAAGACCCTGAAAATTTTGACAAAGAATTTGTCCGCTTGGAATATGCGAAGCAAGGCTATCGCGGCGATGGCGAGATCCCAATCATGCCTGATGAATTATGGGCATCAGCGAGCGAACGCTATATTACGATCTATGAATTATTAACGGGGAAAAAGTTTGAAGCGGGCGCGTATCCAGTTGAACCGCGTTTGATTGAGAACTTGAAAAAGTCAGGTGTTTTATGAAACCTGTAGTTATTATCCTCATGGGTTCCAAAGCGGATTTGGAACATTGCACAAAAATCTCTGATGCCTGCAAACAGTTTGGATTGGAAACAATATTACGCATCGCCTCCGCACATAAGACTGCGGAGCACGCAATAAAGATTTTGCGCGAATATGAATCTGATCCGCGACCGAAGGTGTATATCACAGTGGCAGGGCGCAGCAACGCGTTGAGTGGATTTACGGATGGCTTTGTGAGTGCACCTGTCATCGCTTGCCCGCCACCGTCTGATTCATTTGGCGGTGCGGATATTTATTCGTCGCTACGGATGCCTTCGGGGATCGCGCCTGCGGTGGTGCTGGAACCTGTCAACGCGGCGTTGTTGGCGGCAAAAATTATCGGGTTGATGGATGAATCGGTACGGGAGCAGGTGAAGGCGAGTCAGAAGCGGGCGGTGGAGAAAATTATCGAGGATGATGGCAGTGTCCAGTAGTCAGTTATCAGTGATCAGTAATCAGTTCGCGGATGATTCTCCAAAAGAAGAATGCGGCGTAATCGGGATTTTTGCCCCAAATGAAGATGTGGCGCGTATGACTTTTTTTGGATTGTTTGCATTACAGCACCGCGGGCAGGAAGCGGCGGGCATGGCAGTGGCCGATGGGCACGCGATGTCAATCCATAAAGGCGTTGGGTTGGTCGCGCAGGTTTTCACGCCATCGGTGATGGAGAAATTGAGTGGGCATTATGCGATTGGGCATACGCGCTATTCAACAACGGGTTCATCGTCGGAGCGTAACGCTCAACCTTTTATGATCGAGACCATGCACGGTCCGCTGGCGTTGGCGCATAACGGGAATCTGGTGAACTCAGCCGAACTGCGCGATGAACTGATGCAACAGGGCGTGGGGTTTTCATCGTCGTCTGATACTGAAGTGATGACGATGATGCTGGCGCGTAATGGTGGGAAGACTTGGGAAGAACGTATTAAACATGCCATGCAAAAATGGCAAGGCGCTTATTCATTGGTCATTTTGACTCGTGATGGCGTTTACGCGGTACGCGATCCGTGGGGGTTTCGTCCGCTGTGCATTGGTTTGCTGCCGAGTGGTGGTCATGCAGTTTCATCTGAAACGGGCGCATTGCAAACACTCGGATGTGAGGCTATTCGCGATGTGAAACCTGGTGAGATCGTTGCGCTTTCAAATAACGCTCTGACTGTGACGCAGGCGCTCCCATCTATTGAGCCTTCAGCGATGTGTGTGTTCGAGCATATTTACTTTGCACGTCCTGATCAGGTGTGGGATGGGATTGGTGTGCATAAGGTGAGGCAGAGGTTGGGGGAGGAGTTGGCGAGGGAGGTTATAAACGGACTCTTTCACGGACTCACGGATAAAAGCGAACGGGTAAACGGACTTTATAACGGAATCGCAGATATGAACGGACAAATTGCGGATGTGGTAATTCCTGTGCCTGATTCGTCCATTCCTGCTGCGATTGGGTTTTCGCATGTGAGTGGGATTCCTTATAACGATGGGTTTATCAAGAACCGTTATGTCGGGCGGACATTTATTGAGCCGACTGATTCGCTACGCAAGCGAGGTGTGGCGTTGAAGTTTAATGTCATCAATGAAAATGTGCGTGATAAGCGCGTGATGATGATCGATGACAGTATCGTGCGCGGCAATACGACGGGGCCGTTGATTAAGTTATTGCGCAATGCAGGCGCGAAAGAAGTGCATGTTGCCATTACTTGTCCGCCAATTGCACATCCATGCTTCATGGGGGTGGATATGGGCAAGCACGATAATTTGATTGCACATAAAAGAACAGTTAATGAGATCTGTCAATTCGTTGGGGCAGATAGTTTATATTATTTATCACTGGATGGAATGATGCGCGCGGTTGGACGTAGTGATGGATTCTGCCAGGCGTGTTTTACGGGGCAGTATCCAATACAGGTAAATTTTGAAACTACAAAAACTGGCTTTGAGCGAAGTTTGAAATAATTTTGTAAACGGACTCTTTCACGGATTCGCGGATGGAAACGGACGTGTTCAACGGATGTGAGCGGACAAATGGATAAAAACAGATTGAGGATGGGCTTATGAATGTATTGATTATCGGTTCGGGTGGACGGGAACATGCAATGGCGTGGAAGGTGGCACAGTCACCGCGTTTGACGAAACTTTATATTGCGCCTGGCAATGCTGGGACAGCAGATTGCGGCGAAAATGTTTTATTGGATGTGACTCACCATGCAGATATTGTCCGTTTTTGTAAGGAGAAGCAGGTTGACATGGTGTTGGTCGGGCCCGAAATTCCGTTAGCGGATGGCTTGGCAGATTCATTGTCGGCGGAGCAAATCCGCTGTTTTGGGCCGAGTCAAGCAGCGGCGCAGATCGAAGCGTCGAAAGTTTTTGCGAAAGATTTCATGACGCGGCATCATATTCCAACGGCGCGATATGCCACGTTTAATAAAGTCGCTGATGCAATTATGCATCTTGAGAGTGTGGATTATCCAATTGCGATCAAGGCTTCTGGTTTGGCAGCAGGTAAAGGTGTAGTGCTGCCTAATTCATTTGGTGAAGCCAAAGTGACTCTTGAATCGATTCTGATTGACAAAATATTTGGCGAGGCGGGAAGCGAAGTGATTATTGAAGAACGCTTAAGTGGACAGGAAGTTTCGTTGATGGCATTCACAGATGGCAAGACTGTTATTCCCATGCTGCCCGCACAGGATCACAAGCGTTTACTGGACAGTGATCTCGGCCCTAATACAGGCGGCATGGGTGCATATGCTCCTGCTCCGATCTTCACTGCTAAGTTAATGCATGAAGCAATAGAATCTGTTTTGAAACCTGCTATTAATGGATTACGACTTGAAGGGAAACCATTTGTAGGTGTGTTGTATGCAGGGTTGATGCTTACCCAAAACGGCATTCGTACTTTGGAGTTTAACTGTCGCTTTGGCGACCCAGAGACACAGGCAGTGCTTCCGCTACTTGAAACAGATTTGATTGATATTGTTGATGCTTGCGTGAAGGGTGCATTGAAGAATGTAAATGTCCGCTGGAAGGATGGCGCGGCGGTATGTGTGGTGCTGGCGAGCAAAGGCTATCCTGAAAAAGTAGAAAATGGAAAGCTTGTAAAATTCGAACAGTTACCTGCGAATACAGTTTGTTTTCATGCGGGCACAAAATTTACAAACAGTGAAGTTGTTACTTCAGGCGGACGTGTGTTTGGGTTGACCTCTTGGACAGACGGGATCGAGTCTGCGGTTAAACTGGTATATGCAAATGTGGATAAAATCTCGTTTGAAGGGATGCAATATCGCAAGGATATTGCTCGCCGTGCTTTGTCATAAACGGACCTTATCACGGATTCACGGATAAAAACGGACTTTTTGTGAACGGACGGAAATATGCATTGAGTTGGAGGCTAAATGGCAAAAGAAAAAACTGGATTGATTAAAACGCCATTGGATGAGTTGACCTATAAGGTTAATGGGCTGGCAATGCAAGTCATGCGCGAACTGCGGTCGGGACATAAGGAAGAATTCTATCAGCGGCGACTCTCTGAATTGTGCCATGCGACGGGGTTGCAGGCTGAAATGGAAAAGCGTATTGAAGTTTGGATAAACGACTCAATGGTTGGCTATCTTTATCTTGATTTATGGATTGAAAATTCCCTGGTGGTGGAATGTAAGGCATTAAGTCATGATTTGACCAATCACGAACTCCATCAAGTGTTAGTTTATCTTGCGGCAACTGGCAGCCCTGTGGGAATGTTGTATAACTTTGGGCATCCGACACTTGAATTCAAGCGTGTGCTCAG
Source organism: Candidatus Villigracilis sp. (assembly GCF_057083605.1). Lineage (NCBI taxonomy): Bacteria > Bacillati > Chloroflexota > Anaerolineae > Anaerolineales > Candidatus Villigracilaceae > Candidatus Villigracilis > Candidatus Villigracilis sp. The sequence continues at coordinate 8,676 of NZ_JBXMTI010000119.1, forward strand.
ACCCGTTGACATGCAGGATTGGCAAAAATATCTATATCGGGTTGTTTGGGCGCCCCCTGGAACGCAACTTCCATCTGAGGATTCTTTATCACCCAATACCCCAATTCGTTTTTCAGTTATAAGCGACCTTGCAGGTCGACCTGCTGTTTTGCCGTCCGTTCCCGTCCGTGATTCCGTGACAGAGTCCGCTTACAGTAATTCTGGCGTCTCCATCACCGCAGGCAACCACGCCATTGACCTAATGAAAGACGCGGTCAAATCTACATACACACCATCCGTTCTCTCCGGCATCGGCTCTTTTGGCGGACTGTATGATGCATCTGCTCTAAAAGCATTTAACAATCCCGTTCTCGTCGCCTCCACAGATGGCGTTGGTACGAAAGTTAAATTGGCAGCACAAGTTGGGCGCTACCGCAGCATAGGGCATGATATTGTCAATCATTGCATCAACGATATCCTCGTGCAAGGTGCGCGTCCGCTTTTCTTTATGGATTATTTTGCCACTTCCAAGCTGACTCCTGAAGTAACTGCGGAAGTGGTCACAGGGATGACTGAAGCTTGTAAAGAATCTGGCGTGGCACTACTAGGCGGTGAAACCGCTGAAATGCCAGGTGTCTATCAGCCAAATGAATTTGACGTAGCTGGGACAATTGTCGGTGTGGTGGAGCGGGATGATATTCTTCCACGCAATAATCTACAAGCAGGTGATGTGCTCATTAGTCTCACGTCCTCAGGCCCTCACACGAATGGCTATTCTCTTATCCGCAAAGTTTTTATAGATACATCGCTCGAAACTATTTTTCCCGAACTCAACATTTCCCTTGCAGATGCTTTGCTTGCCCCACATCGTTCCTATTATTCTCTCATCCATCCTCTGCTCTCTCATATCAAAGCGCTTGCACATATCACAGGTGGAGGATTTATCGAAAATATCCCACGCATCTTGACCAAGAACCTTAACGCCGAAATTCACATCGACTCATGGACGCCTCCACCGCTCTGGAAACTGATCCAGTCCGAAGGGCATATCGCCACCGACGAAATGTACCGCGTCTTCAACATGGGCATCGGCATGATCATCATCGTCGATAAATCCAAAGCCGCCGAAGTTCAAAAACTTATTCCAGAACCAACCTATATCGTCGGCGAACTAACTCCAGGCGAAAAGAAAGTCCGCTTGGTAACCTAACCCGTTCACTTATAAATCCGTTTTTATCCGTTCATCCGCTATTATCCGTTGAGCGCGTCCGTTCTCATCCGTGAATCCGCTATAAAGTCCGTTTACAAGGAATCCCTATGCCCTCCTCCCTCTCTCTCCGTTACGGGGCCAATCCCCAGCAAGCCCCCGCCCGCGTCTTCATGAAATCCGATTTGGACTTACCGATTACTATCCTCAGCGGCTCGCCTGGTTATATCAATCTTTTAGACGCGTTAAATTCCTGGCAACTTGTACGCGAGTTAAAGTCTGCTATTAACTTGCCTGCCGCCGCCTCGTTTAAGCATGTTAGCCCATCAGGGGTGGCGGTTGCAAACCCGCTATCGGAGGTGCTCAAGAAAATCTATTTTGTAGATGATCTTGAACTCTCACCGCTCGCCACTGCCTACGCCCGCGCTCGCGGTGTGGATCGCATGTCCTCCTTTGGTGATTGGATCGCGCTCTCCGAAACTGTTGACGTTCCAACTGCGAAGCTCATCAGTCGCGAAGTCTCTGACGGTGTCATTGCTCCATCATATGAACCAGAGGCACTTGATATTCTCAAAAAGAAAAAGCAGGGCAAGTATGCTGTCGTCCAAATTGACCCAGCCTATGAACCATCTGAACTAGAAACCCGCGATGTCTTTGGCATCACATTTGAACAGCATCGCCATGATCGCCTTGCAACACCTGCGGACTTTTCAAACATCGTTACCAAAAACAAAGCATTACCCGAAAGCACCATCCGCGACATGCTGATCGCTTGGATCACACTCAAGTACACGCAATCCAATTCAGTTTGTTATGCCGTGGACGGACAAGTCATCGGTGTAGGTGCGGGGCAACAGTCACGAGTACATTGCGCCCGTCTCGCAGGCTCCAAAGCAGACTTGTGGCGTTTGCGTCAACATCCGTCTGTTTTAAATCTTCCTTTCAAGTATGATGTCAAACGCCCTGACCGTGACAACGCCATTGACCAATTCCTGCAACCCGATGTTACCGAAGCGGAAAAATCCAACTGGGAAAATGTGTTCACAGAATCGCCAAACCAACTCACGGTTAAAGAAAGACGCGAGTGGCTGGATGGCATGTCCAATGTTGTACTCGGCTCCGATGCCTTCTTCCCATTCCGCGATTCGATTGACCGTGCGGCCAGAAGCGGTGTGAAATATGTCCTGCAACCTGGCGGCTCTAATCGCGACGAAGATGTCATCGCCGCGTGCGACGAATATGGCATGACCATGGTATTCAGCGGCGTACGATTATTTCACCACTAGCCTTCGCGCTGAGCGCACCGAAGTCGAAGCGCGTTTTTATTCAACTGTCGTGCCCAAAACAAAAAGGGATATTTGAATGTCCACTCGATTAGTTGTACTCATTTCTGGAAACGGCTCCAACTTACAAGCTATTCTCGATGCCTGTGCATCAGGTGAATTGAACGCAATTGTCGTGTCTGTTATCAGCAATAAAGCCGAAGCCTATGGTTTAACACGCGCGAAAAACGCAGGCGTTGAAGCTATGCACTTCCCGAAACTCGAAAATGAATCTCGAAGCGATTATGACTTGCGACTAGCAAACTATGTAACCGCCAAACTACCAAACTACATCATCCTCGCTGGCTGGATGCGAATTCTTTCTTCTTCCTTTCTTTCCTCCTTTCCAAACCGCGTCATCAATCTACATCCTGCCTTACCCGATACATTCCCTGGCATACACGCCATCGAACGCGCTTATGATGCGTATCAGCGTGGTGGAATCAAGCATACCGGCGTCATGATACATCTCGTCCCCGACGAAGGTGTGGACAACGGCCCCGTCCTCGCCACTGAAATTGTCCCCATCCTCGCAGACGATACGTTAGAATCTCTCGAAGCGCGTATTCACAAAACAGAACATGAACTATTAATAAAAACGCTCAAAGAAATCATCATGCGCCCAAATCCGTTCTCATCCGCGAATCCGTTATAGTTGTCCGTTGGAAAATCCGTTCATCCGCTCAAAATCCGTTGAGTACATCCGTTAAGGAATCCCATGCCCACAGCCATTCTCTCCGTTCACAATAAAACTGGTCTCATCGATTTCGCTAAGGGACTTGTCTCCCTCGGTTGGACTCTGCTCGCCTCTGGCGGCACAGCCAAACTTTTGCGCGAAAATAATATTAACGTTACCGAAGTCGCCGATTACACAAAGTCACCTGAGCTTCTTGGCGGACGTGTAAAAACTTTACACCCAGCAATTCATGGCGGCTTGCTCGCACGCTCTACGAAGGAAGACCATCAACAACTCCTCAACCTCGGCTGGGATTATATTGATCTTGTTGCTGTCAATCTCTATCCATTTGAAGAGACGATTGCAAAACCAAATGTCACGTATGCCGATGCCATCGAGAACATTGACATTGGCGGTGTTACCCTCATTCGTGCTGCTGCAAAAAACCATGAACGTGTTACCCTCGTCTGCGACCCCGCCGATTATGCAGAAATACTCTCCATGCTTCAAAGTGGTGAAATTCCATTTGAGACCAAAAAGAAACTTGCGGTCAAAGGTTTCAAATCCACCGCAAATTACGATACACTGATCTCGAAATACCTGGACAGCTAAATGACAAATTCCCTTCACCTGCTTTCTTCATTGGATGGACGCTACGCAGATTCAATCGCACCTCTGCGTGATCATTTCTCTGAATTTTCTTTCCTGCGCGACAGAGTCCGCGTTGAGCTAGACTTTTTATCTGCTCTTTCCAAAATCAATTTAATCCGCCCTTTGACCAATTCTGAAACCGCTCAATTAGATTCCATCAAAACCAATTTTTCCACTGCCGATGCAGAATCCATCCGTGCTCACGAGCGTGAGACTCGTCATGATGTGAAAGCCATCGAATATTTTCTGCGCGATAAACTTCTGGAGTCGGACAGCAAGCTGTCCGAAGATCAGCGGCAAGCCGCTGAATTCCAGAATCTTATTCCCTGGCTTCACTATGGGTTGACTTCTGAAGATGTGAACAATATCGCCCAAGCTATCGAATTGCGCGATTCGCGAGATTCCGTCTTGCTGCCTGTTTTTGATGCTTTGCTTCTAAGTATTTTGAATTTTGCCAAAACTTACCGTGCATTGCCCATGCTCGCCCGCACACATGGGCAACCCGCCGTCCCCACTACGCTTGGCAAAGAATTCGCTGTCTATTTGGAACGACTAAAAAAATCCCGTGAAGAAATCGCATCCCATCGCTTTGAAGCCAAGTTGACAGGTGCAGTGGGGAACTTCAACGCCTTGCAGGCCGCCTCCCCGCAAGTGGACTGGCTTGCCTATAGTGCCGAATTTATTCAAGGCTATGATCTTGTTCCAAATTTTGCCACCAATCAAATCCTGCCCTACGATAATTGGCTGCGATATTTTGATTCTTTACGAATGGCGAATTCTATTCTGATCGACTTCTCGCAGGACATCTGGCGATACATCAGTGATGGCTATCTAAAGCAAGCTGTCATCGAAGGCGAAGTCGGCTCTTCGACCATGCCGCAGAAAGTCAACCCGATTGACTTTGAAAATGCAGAAGGCAACCTCGGTATTGCCAATGCACTGTTCATTCATTACAGCCAGAAATTATCCATCTCGCGTTTACAGCGCGACTTATCTGATTCAACAGTTCGGCGCACATTCGGCTCGGCGTTAGGTCACACTTTATTGGCGTGGATCAACTTAGAGCGGGGTATGAAGCGAATTGCTGCAGATGAGAAAAAACTTCACGATGACTTAGAGTCCCATTGGGAGGTCATCAGCGAAGGCGCACAGACCATCCTGCGCGCGGTGGGGAAAAGTGATGCATACGAATCACTCAAACAGCAGACGAGAGGCCGCGTCTTAACCGAAGCAGAATACAGGTCATGGGCGGAAGCAATTGACGTGGACAACGAAACGCGCCAACGATTACAAAGCCTCTCGCCAGAATCCTATATCGGCTTGGCCATCCAATTGACAGATCGCATAATTGAAGAAAGCGGTAAAAGATAAAATTGTTATAATCGTAGAATGCGGTTTAAACTATTTCGTCAATCTGATATCCCCGAACAATATCGTTCCAACTTCATAAATCTATATCTCGACATCGCCTGGTTTGGCGTGTTAAGTGGCACTGCCATTAACTTTCTAAATGTATACGCCACGCGTCTTGGCGCAACAGGCTTGCAGATCGGCTTACTCACTGCCATGTCTGCTGTCGTCAATCTTTTTCTCGCCATCCCCGCAGGTTACTGGATCAGCAAACGCCACACAGGGCACGCAGTTTTTTGGTCATCCGTTGTCTTTCGCATCGGTTACCTGCTTTGGATTCCCCTGCCCTGGTTCTTCAACGCACAAGGGCAGATCTGGGCGCTCATCATCCTCACTTTTTTTATGGCGATTCCACTCACGCCGCTTGGCGTCGGTTTTAACGCGCTTTTTGCCGAAGCCGTGCCAGACCGTTTCAGGGCGCAAGTAGCGGGCACACGTAACGTCACATTCGCGATTGCATACATGCTCACTTCGCTTATTGCGGGTTTCATCCTAAAAAATATTTCCTTTCCCGAAGGTTATCAGATCATCTTTGCGATTGGAGCATTGGGCGCGGCGATGAGCAGTTATCACATCTACCACGTTAAACCCGTGCAAGATGACACCATCCCGCTTCCTCCCCCGCCGATAACTGACTCTGAGCAAGAGGTCGACTCTCCGCGCGGCATTGCATCCATCCTGCGCCTTGACATTTGGAAGACTCATTTCAAAAATGTTTTGCTCGCATTATTCCTTTTCCATCTTGTACATTATTTATCAGCGCCGCTTTACCCGTTGTATAACGTGCGTGTGCTAAACCTCAATGACAGTCATCTCGGCAATGGAACAGCTTTCTACTATTTAACCGTGCTGATCGCATCCACACAGCTTAGAAGCGTTGTGCATAGGTATGGTCACAAAAAAGTGACGGGTTGGGGTGTAGCGGGTATGGCGGCATATCCGATCATGCTGGCTTTTGCTCAAAACGTTTGGCATTTCTACGCTCTCTCATTCCTGGGTGGATTTTTGTTTGCACTGGTGAACGGCGCGTACGCCAACTACATGCTTGAAAACATCCCGCCGCATGACCGTCCTTCACATCTTGCGTGGTACACCATCATCTTCAACTTTGCCGTTCTCGCCAGTTCCATTGGCGGCCCGCTCATCGCAGATGTGATCGGGCTGGCTCCCGCCCTCATTATCTTTGGCGTATTACGCATCGTCGCGGGCGTTGTCCTACTTAAATGGGGATAACTCTGGAGTGCAGGAGCTTGCTACTGTTTATCTACGATATCCGACAGCAAGCTGTCGGACTCCAGAACGTACTAACATTCCATGCTAAAATCATCTTGTGACTGAAAACATCAAAGTAATCGCAACCAATCGCAAAGCCAGCTTCGAATACTTCCTCATGGAAAAATTCGAGGCAGGCATCGCCCTGCAAGGATCAGAGATTAAATCCATCCGCGCAGGTCAGGTCAGCATACAGGAAGCTTACGTGGACGTTCAAGACGGAGAGTCTGCATGGCTTGTAGAAGCGCACATCGCGCCATATGAACAGGCAGGGAAATTCTTCAACCATGAACCCAGGCGCAAACGCCGCCTGCTGCTCCACAAAAAGCAAATCCGCGAGTTATGGAATAATGTCCGCATCAAAGGGATGACGGTTGTGCCGACGCGTGTATACCTAAAAGATGGACGCGCCAAGCTTGAGATCGCCCTTGCCAAAGGCAAAAAAGCCTACGATAAACGCGCCACCATCGCCAAGCGGGATGAAGCGCGAAATAATGAAAGAGCCACAAGAGTGAGATAGTCTGATCGTCTTTAGTCATGTAGTCCAAATCGACAACAAGACCAGAGACTAATGACAAGGAGACCAAAGTGCCCCCATCAACTATAGGCGGAATCAACCTTCTCCCTGAAGCAGAAAAACGTGCAGTCTATTCCCGTTATATCCCCGTAACACTTCTTGAAAAATATAATATTCCCCCACTCACATCCGCCGCTGGATACAACCTCCTGCAATTCAATTTTGCTTCTGGCTCCAGCGATGTGGAAATGAGATTGTTCCACAAGATTGACTTTCCTGACCCCATCCTTTACGCGCACCTGACCGACACCATGAACGGACAGATTCATGTCCTGCTATACATCCTCAATGACCCCGATTCCCCCCGCTTTGACGTGGACAAGATGCCAAACGGCACACCTACAAAATTCGGTACTTTGCAAAGAAATGTCGAAGCTGAAAAAAAAGCTCTCGAGGCTGGGCTGGCTCCAGGTCAGGTAAGACACGGGTTAAGATTGTTGGGGCAAGCCATTGAAGCGTTTGAAAATTTCATCACCGCGCTTGGGCATGATATGTATTTCGTCGAGCCCTTGTATTATCACAACGCCGTTATTTTTGAACGCTATGGCTTTACATATCAAATCGGGAAACGCTTAATGGATAGTATCCATACAGGCTTTCAACCAGGCGGTGATTTACAGGCACAACTGAACGGCTCAACTCCATTCCGTATGCCTGAGGCTGCAAACAGCATTCGCAAACGCTCATGGTCGATCCATGACAGCATATTGGGTGAGCCATTCACCAATGTGACCATGTATAAACGTGTAGGGAAGACAGCAGGTATCAACACTACCCCGAATTGCAAATGGTAATTTGGGGTTATATGTAATAAAAAAACAAGAGACCTCAATGGTCTCTTGTTTTTTAGTAGCGGGGGCAGGACTTGAACCTGCGACCTTCGGGTTATGCATACCACTTCGGCTTTCGCCGCCTGACCTTCGTCAGTTCGTGGTCTGGACTTTCTCTTCACCCTCAGCATAATCTGTTAGGGTGCTTGCCATTAAGTCTCTACACCTTCTCTAAAATTTCTTTCAGAGCTTGGCTCGGGATTACCTTTGTGAAAGGCTTCCCCGAATTTGACAAGTGATCACGAATAAGTTTCCCTATTCGCAGCCCATTGCTGAATTAACTCCCAAGCATTACGATAGTCAGCCGATTTTGGCCTTCGTTGACGCTTGTCAGCTTCGACCATGTGAATTTCACTGCCGTAGCCGATAAACACTCGCACCGGAAACACATAAAACAAATTGCAATCTGGTAAATATACAAGTGCAAAGTCGAAATCTGATTCATCATACTCATCTCTGATCATCACACGCCGATTGGTCTTTGTTCGGCGATTGTCAACAACATAGTTCTGAGATGGTTTATTGAACCACGCACATTTCACTTGCACTTTGATCAACATCCCAAAAGCGTCGAAGACCAAATCATAAGGTTGATTATCTCCAACAGGATGAAGAACTCCCCAGCCCCTCTTTAGGGCTTCAAGGATTGCTGCTTGTTCTGCGATGTCTCCTCGGTGTTTCGTATTCATTTGTTAATCCCGCGGTATTGAGCCCGACGAGCTGCCACTGCTCCACCCCGCATCGATTAGTTTAGCCTGCCGATGTTACCAAGTAAGTATAAAAAAGTCAAGCAATGTGGGTGAATGAAGAATGAGAACATTAAACACATAGATGCCAACCTTAATAATATAGTACCAACGATTAAAAACATTTGTTAAGATTTGGTGTATAATGCGGAGACCTTAATAAATTTGAAGTACAAGGTAATATTTCCAAGACAGGCCTTATCCAACACAAATTATGAAAACCACCACACTTCTGGTCATTGAAGTTAAACACGCAGAGATCCCTTCTTTTGCCTCCGATTTGCAGAAGAAGGGATTTGATGTTCACATTGCCCAAAATGGCAGCAAAGCAGTTGCATTACTTAAAGAAGTAAGCCCAAGCCTGGTTGTGATCAACGCTGCTTCATTAAGAAGTACTGGCCTGCGTATCTGCCAGTCGATCCGTGAGAAGGATGCAAAGCTTCCCATCATTCTGATACTTGAAGATGACAAGGAAGTCAGCAAGGATGCAGCAGATGCAGTACTGGCATTGCCTTTCACAGTTCAAAAACTTGTCAACCGCATCAAGCCGCTTCTGCCGGGTGATGGGAAAAATGTTTTGCATGTTGGCCCCATTCGGTTGGATGTTGAAAAGCGCCGCGTGCGCTGTCTTGGTAAAAGCACCAAGCTCACTCCCCGCCTCGTTACCTTGTTACATCTATTAATGGATAAGCATGGAGAAGTGGTGGAACGCGAGCCCCTCTTCAAGAAAGCCTGGGAAACAAATTACACCGGCGATACACGCACACTTGATGTGCACATCTCATGGCTTCGCCGCGCCATAGAACTCGACCCCGATAATCCTAAATTCCTAAAAACCATTCGCGGTGTTGGTTACCGCTTAGATGTGTAACTGAAATTGTTTCCCCTGAACAGTCACCAATCGGATGCAGACCTTGCCTCCGATTTTTATTTTTAATTCAAGAGAAAGTTCACCGCTTCGTGCGTGACGTTGAGCCTGTGCTGCACTCAAGAACATTTTCCCATCCCAATCAGGGTCCACCTCCCAGAAATCCACATCCAGCGAAGTATTCAGCCTGATATAGCCGCCAGAGATATTCACTTTTATTTTCTTCGACTTATAAGCCATTACATTTTTTATGACAGAATCCCGCTCGAACGAAAAAACGGATTTTGTTTCAGCCAGCCTGGAACGCGCCGTTTGAACTGCCCGAATGGATTCATCACAAGTAATGAACTTGCGGCCATTCTTCGCTGCCACAAGAGAGGTGGTTCCTGAACCGCAGAAAAAATCCGCTACCAGGTCACCTTCATTTGAAGACGCGCGGATAATTCTTTCTAAAAAAGCTTCTGGTTTTTGGGTGGGATAACCTGTGCGCTCATTATGTAGTCGAGCTACAACCGGGAAATACCACCAATCCTCTGGAACTTTTCCGCGCTCCAGATCGGGGATTTTGCCAAAGCCTGCCTTACGAGAGGACTTAAATGTAGTGACCGTGTTCGGATTATATGGCTCACGAACATCGTCTGCATTAAAAATATAGTCCTTGCTTTTTGAATAAGACAGGATGGTATCGTGCTTGCGGTTGAACGCCGTCTTGATCGGGGAAGGCCCATGGTACGTCCATATGATTTCATTAATAAAATTTTCAGCACCAAAGATCTCATCCAGGATCAAGCGTGCATATGCATCAGCATGCCAATCGAGATGGAGATATAAAGTTCCAGTTGGCGCAAGCAGACGATGCATTAAGGAAAGCCGTTCGTACAGGAATTGCAAGTAGGAATCCAGATCAAGCCAGGAATCGTGATATCCCTCAGCCAGTTTCCATTTTGATGGCTTGCGCGAGTCCTCTCCCCTGCCAACACGGGCGGAGAATTTTCGGTTGGTAAAAAACGGTGGATCGGCATAAATTAAATTAATACGCCCCTCGTATTCAGGTAATAGCGCTGCCATCACAGCAAGGTTATCCCCAAGAATGACGCGACCATCCGGGCGGGCTTTTGCATAGCCGCGTCCTTTCGGGTAGAGAACTGAATCTTGAATAAGAGTAGCAGGCGCGGGCGGGGTGAGATGCTTGCCCTTCCAGTCGAGTGTTGGCATAGCGAAGCGTATCCTTTAGGATGTTGGTTGTTTTGAGTTTAGAGTCAGCTTTAGGAGTGAAATCCAAGGGATACTAATAATGGACTTCAACCTCTGTGCCAAGCCCGCGGGTGGCTACTGCATCATTGGTGTGGATTGGCCTTGCCCAGCGGAAGAGCCAGTTGGCATCCTCGCTGCGCATGTTGATACAACCATGGCTCATCGGCGCGCCAAAATTTTCGTGCCAGTACGTTCCATGGAAGGCGTGTCCCTGGGTCGTGAAGAACGAAGTCCAGGGAACGCCGGGCAGAACGTAGTTATCCACATCCGCAAGCAAATTACCCGAGGTTTGAGCGCCAAAATAACTATAGCCCATATGCTTGGAGGGAACTTTATCCACAATGGAGAACCGCCCAGCCGGTGTAGTGGTTGGGATGCCTGCGCCGCCTGTTGGGTCCCCCGGAACACCGGAGGAAATATTAGTTTGGAAAATGAGTTTTCCATATTCATAGGCAAAGAGTGTCTGCGATGATAGATTTACCTCGATCATCTTTTGTTCGTAAGGCACTTCCGGTGAAATCGGTGCCATTTCATCAGCCGTGATCATTCGCAAATGAATAGCAGGGACATAATAAGAAACATTTGAATCAAGCTCATCAAAAATGCGATACCATGGGCCTTTGTAATCTGCCATTTCTGGGCCCTGTTCCAGCGCTTCAACCCAATGGACGGAACCATAATATAAAGGCGGCGACAAAGGTTCCCATCCAAATGTTTTGGAAAAACGATAAGGAGTTGTAAAAGGGACAGTGACTTCTGTTAAAAATCTTTTGCCTTCAGGGATGGTGCTAGGCGGTGTTTGGTAGATCGTCTTCACACGTTGCAAACGCCCACGATGAAGATAGCCCCCCCACACCCGATACCAGACCGGGTTATGCGGCGGCTCTTCGGCTTTCACTTCCTCATAAACATGCACAAGCTCATCGCGATACCAGGTCAGTTCAATACGGCTTTCATCGGTCGGCTCTTTGCGCACCGGCATTTCAACTGTGGCTATTCGTACAACAAAGCTATCGTCAAAACTGGTCAGGCCTGGCAGGAAGGGCGAAAAAGCCAGTCCGCTTAAAGTGAGGCCGCCAAGTTTTAGAAAGTCGCGTCGGGATAGGTAAGATTTCATGCTGAAAATTTTACACCATATTCTTTAAGATTTAATGAGAATGTGCCCCCCATCCCGGCCTTCCTCCCAAACCAAGTGCACGTTTGGGGGAAAGAGTCAAACATAAAAAAACTGCCATCCGCTTTGCGGATGGCAGTTTAAATATTCAATTGTCGATTAAGCTTGTACGGTTTCAGCGATCATATCCTTGAGCAGGATATCAAGTGCCATTGTATGGCTGCAACGTTTGTGGGTCAGGAAGAATTCGCAATCGCAGGTAAACGTGCCATTATCGTAGCTAACATGGTGGTCATTATTTTCCCCATGAAATGTAAGGTCGAACTGGTTGAAGCGGAACCGCCTTCGGTCTTCTGCATATCGTTTTGCTTTTTCGAGCTTGCCGATCAGTCCATAGTCCATGATTTAAGTCTCCTTTTGATTAGAGAAACATAAAAAAAGACACGCGCAGATATTCGCGTGTCTGTCTTAACTAAGCTGGGTATTTCCTTGAAATAAGCGCATGATGGCATTACCTCGTTGTGATGAGTATAGTACTTTTCAAATTACGAGTCAATAATAAAGATGGAATTATTATGATTTCGTATGGGAATTGTAGGGCGGATATAATCCCAAGTGCCTACGCGCATCATCCTTAATCTGATGTTTGATTCTGTTAAAGGAACCTCTTCTCCACCCAAAACTTGATTGGCATCATTCATAGGCGTGGCCCACGAATGATGCCAATATTACTTACTCTTATTTTTTTTCACGACCTTCTTCACAGCCAAAGGTTTCGCTGCTGATTTTTTTGTAGCGGTTTTCTTTTTAGCCGCAACTGGTTTCTTTTGGCTTACAGTCTTCTTGCCTGGCTTGACCTTGGGGGCAGTAACTTTTTTAGTAATGTTCTTTTTAGCTTTTGCTGCTTTCGCTTTGACAGCGGGTTTTTTTACGGAAACTTTCTTTGCAACTTTTTTCGCCACAACCTTTTTAATCGCTGGTTTCTTTTTCACAGCCGCCTTGCGGACAGCTCTCTTCTTCACGGGAGGCACTTCCTCTACCGGGGTTTCTTCCACTACCGCAAACAAGTTCTTCCATTCATCCTGCATGGATGGCACGCCTGCGCCATTTAATTGATCACAGATAGTCTTCCACTCAGTATCACCCACGAATCGGAAGTCCATGAAAGCGTGGCATTGATAAGCGCCGAGTTCAACATACAAACCCTTATCCCATAATTCTTTGCAAGAACGGATGTATTCAAGCTGAGTAACATAGTCTTTGAAGATGACATGTCCCACACGAGGCAAGCCCAACCCTTCAGCAAGGTTTTTGCGTACTAATTTTCCTTTTGATTTATCCACATAAGCTGAAGAGGTCTTGATCCAGCCTTTGGTGTCGGCAAATTTGTTGTGGTAGATCACCAGGCCACGATCATCGTCGAAGCGGTTGGAATAGGCAAAGACATTTTCATCCACGCCGCTGTATGGCTTTTGAAGATCATAGAGCAGGAACTGCTCCACGTCAGCGAACAGGGAACGGCGATGAAGAAGCGGGAAAATACGCCATTCATGCCCGCGGACGAGTCCGTCATTTGGAGTTTCATCCAATTTGGGGCGACGGAATTCCATCCCGTATTTTTCAGAATAGCCTTCCACCTGTCCGTGGCCGTACATAGGCAAGCCGGGCAGCGTGGAGAGCAGAGTGCAAATGCCAAAATATTTGTCACCGCTGCCAAATTGCTCGACCGCAGTTTTTTCATCGGGATTGTTCATGAAGTTGACGTAGCGTTTTAATATCTGCGGATCAAATTCAAGCGTGTTCTTGATGACGAGGCGGTATTTGGCGTTATCTTCATCACGCAACATGTGCATAAACGCGGAGTTGTAAACGCGGTGCATACCAAGTGTGCGAACAAAATACCCCTCCATTAACCAGAAGGCTTCGGCGAGTAAAAGCGTATCAGGAACTTCGGCGGCGACACGATCCACGACCTCGCGCCAGAATTCTTCGGGAATTTTTTCGTCAAACTCAGCCTTGGTCATGCCGAATTGCGAGCGGGATGGAATGGCTCCGCCTGCACCAGGTTCGGGGAACCACAATCTTTGAATGTGTTTTTTCGCGAGAGTCATGGCCGCATCAAAACGGATAACGGGGAAATTACGCGCAACGTGCAAAATAACTTGAATGACCGCTTCGCGCACGGCAGGATTTGTGTAATCCAACTGAGCAGTATCATTCCATGGGAAGGATGTGCCATCATTGCCATGGTAGATGTAACGCAGGTCGCCTGTTTGCAGATCGCGGCGTTGGAACACGACAGCGGCGTCTGTTTTGCTGTAGTAATGATCTTCAAGATAAATTCCGACTCGCAGATCGTCTGAAAGATTTTCGGATTTGAAGGAATAGGATGGATACGGAGAAAATGGTGAGGACAAGAACCAATCAGGATGTTCGACTACCCAGGTGGAATCAATGCCCATATGATTGGGAACCATATCAGCAGACAGGCGGATTCCACGCGCCCAGGCACGAGTGCGCAAATTATTCAATGCATCCCAACCGCCGAGATCACTGGCAATATCATATGAATGAAGAGAATACGCAGAGGCGACAGCGTCATCCTGCCCCATGCGCTGTTTGATGCGCTTAGAGGCGCGGCTGCGTTCCCATAGACCGATCAGCCACAAGCCTGTGAATCCGCGTGAGGTAAGCAAATCCAACTCTTCATCTGGGATATGGTCGAGGGTTTTAATTTCGCGTTGATATTGTTTGGAAAGTTGATCGAGCCAGACGTAGGTATTCTTGGCAATCAAAACCAGACGAGGCATCCAGTCTTTATCTGTGCTGTAGCGTTCGTATTCAGCATATTCGCTGGTGGCAAAAGAAGGCACGTAAGTTTCAGCCTTGGATGAGTCAATCGGCCCCTGCTGGCGGATAATCTCTTCGCGCAAGTAATCCAATCCGCGCAAGATACGGGCAGAGAATTCTTCACCAAGTAAATAACCCCATCTATCCATAATGAAGCGTAACTGCCCTTCCAAAGAATCAGGTGAGGCTTTGATTGGCGCAGTCAGCATATCTGTGAGAGTTTCACCTTGCGATAGTTCACCATTTCCAAAACCTGGTTGATGGGAGAAGAAATCCAGCAGGTATTGGATGAATTCAACATAAGAAGAACCGTTCATCGTCGCTTCGTTGACCAGCTCTTTATATTTATTAACCGCCGGGTTCTTATTGGAGTTATTGATCAGCAGCATCTCTTCGATGGTGGCGGCGCGCACTCCACGGCCAAAATCACCAAAGTTTGGAACCCGGGTTGAGAGATACACACCCGCTGTCACCTGGCCGCGAAAGACAGAAACGGGAGGAAATTCCTCGGTGAATTTTGTGAGGGTCAGGTCATATTTTGAGCCGAGATTGGATTGCAACATACCCATGGCACGCCCCATGACGCCGGTGTATCTGCTATAAAAATGCTTGAGGAGGATATGATAAGCCTCGTCAAGCAGGGAAAGTGCATATAGATCAGAAGCAGATACGGGGTCCGTGCGAAGCGGTGACATTTGGGCGGCGAATGCCCGGGCTGATGCCAAATCCGAAAAAATAACATGTCCATCCGGGCGAAAAAAGTCAAAAGAAAAATTATATTTTTGGCGGGAGGCACGGGATGTAAGCATAACAACAATGATAACCTATTTACGAAATTTTTCGAGTAAAATTTCCACGTTAATATGAACACATCGCTGATGCAATTCATCTATTTACTTTTACTTGGCGCACTATACCTGCCGGTCATTTTCTTCGCAGTGCAACGAAGGGACGAGGGGCACGGAGCTGCCACCTGGCTTGTTTCTTTCTATGCCTTGCTGGCCATGGTCATGAATGTTGCAGAAGCAGTCTGGCAAAATGGGGATGATATTTTCCTGTTCCAGGAATTACAAACATATGTGGCGATCACCCTCGCCGTCATCTTGATGCTGGCGCTTCAAACATTTTTAAAACGTGAGACCTGGTTGATATGGATTGGCTTCTGGGTGCTCTGGATGCTTGGTCTGGGGCTGGTACTGACCAACGCGTTCAACCTTCCTGAAATCCTTTGGACAAATGGAAGCGTCGCACTATTCCGCACGAGGCTGGGGCCGGCCTGGGCCATTCTTGGATGGTTGATCATCACCATCGGTTTAATCATTTCGCTGGCAAATGCAGGCAAACAGGCCCGCCAGCAACTGTTTCGCAACCGCCTCAACTATTGGTGGCCCGCGATATTTTTTATGCTCGTCAATGATATTTTACTTTTCTCAGCCATCACGATAGTCGGTCAACCTTTTCGTTTGGGGGTTGCAATTACCACTGCCTATGTGATCGGTACACACCATGTCCCTGATCTAAGACAGATCATGCGGCGTGTCTTGATCTATGTAGCCATAGTCATTACGATTGTTGGGTTTTATGTGGGAGGCTTTTTATTATTGCAAGCCTTGTTTGGGGGCGCAAGTAATTTCAACCCGCTGCTGGCGGGGGCATTCGTCTCGTTAGTGCTTGCCATCGTCTTTGCGCCATTATCAGGTTTGGTCTCACGCACGATCAACAAATGGATGAAGGGCGATCAATACGACCCGAGCCTGACCATTCATAAATACAGCGAAAACATCAGCAACATCCTTGATATGGATCGGCTGGCCAGTATTGCGGTTGGCATCATTCTAGAATCCATGCAGATCGAACGCGGCTTTCTCTTCCTGGTCGACTCTGAACGCCAGGCCGATGGACGCAAGACATACAAACTGCGCTCTGCAAGCAGCCCGGAAGAAAGACAATTGATCGCGGTGGAATTGGACGAAACTGGGATCATTGCCTCGCATTTCATACGGGAACAACGTCCGCTTCTTCAATATGACCTGGACCTGCTCCCGGCTTTTCGGAATGCTTCTCCCTTTGAGCGGGATTGGTTCACTCACCTCCGCGCTGAAGTGTACCTGCCCATCTTCGCAAAAAAACAATGGATCGGCTTGCTGGCTTTTGGCCCCAAACTAAGCGGCAACCGATACACCAAGGATGACCTGACAACATTAAGTTCCCACGCAAGCCAGACAGCAGTGGCGTTGGAAAATGCCCGCCTGGTCGATAACCTGATGCGATTAAATAATGAGTTGCGCCAGGCACGCCGCGCGCTTGAGAAAAACAACCAGGATCTTGAGAGGATCGATCAGGCCAAATCTGATTTCATCAGCATTGCATCACACGAACTCCGCACGCCGTTGACCGTGATCAAAGGCTATACCGAAATGCTGATGGATGACCCAAGCCTGGGTTCAAATCTCAAACGCATGATGAAAGGTATCCATGAAGGCACGATCCGCTTGCACGAAGTCATGGACTCGATGTTCGACATTGCGCAAATCGACGCACGTTCGCTCAAGCCTCATCTACAGCCTGTCGAATTGGGCCACCTGATAAAGGAAGTTTGCCTTGAACAGGCCGATTCAATTCGGGAAAGAAAGCAATCTCTAAAAATTGACCTGTCGCCCCTGCCGCATGTGAAGGCAGACCCGAACCTGCTGAGAAAATTATTCCACCATATCATCCGCAATGCGACAAAGTTTTCTCCTAATGATGGAAAGATCACGGTCACAGGGCATCACATACCTGCCATTATCAATCTGCCAAACGGCGGCGTTGAGATCATTATCAGCGACACTGGCGTTGGCGTTGACCCTACCGTGCGCGAGATCATTTTCACTAAATTCTATCAACCAGGGGAATTGGGCAAACATTCCACCAGCAAGACACGCTTCAAAGGTGGAGGCGCTGGGCTTGGGCTGGCATTATCCAAGGGCATTATCGAAGCACACGGAGGTCGCATCTGGGTGGAAAGCCCCGGCTACGATGAAGTTAATTTCCCCGGCAGCCAGTTTCATATCATATTGCCGCTAAGCAAGCTGGAAGATAATGAAGCGCAAAGAATGAGCGAGATCATACAGTTTGAAGTAGCGGAAGTGATGAGTAGTAAGTGAGGAAGAAAAGTAACGAGTAATTAGGGATGAGTAAAAAGTAATAAGTTAGAAGTAATGAGGAAAGCACGGCGTATCAATTATTTTGTTCTTACGTTTCACGCATCACGCATTAAATTTCCTTCCGATACACACGGTTATTCTTATACTCCACGCCGTTCAAATTCTTTAGATCTGCGCGCATTTGCTCGGTGGTCTCGGCCACCTGAGTCATTTCAACGTGCACAAATTGATTGAACTCCAGCAAGGTATTCCCCATCGCGTAATATAACAAGGCATTGCCACCATGCCCCTGATACTCAGGCAGAATGCCCATGCCGTTAACAGCAACTGTGCTTGTGCGACGCATTTCCAGCAAAATATCGATCAGGCCGAATGGAAACAATTTTCCTCTCGCGCGTTGAAGCGCGGCAGATACATCGTAGAACGCGAACAAAAATCCCACCACATCTTCTCCATGTGTAATGATCTTGATCAAGCGATGGTCGGCAATCGTCATAATATTTTCCACCACAAAATCGATCTCACGCTGCGATAATGGATAATATTCCCAATTACTCACAAAGGCATTATTGTAGGCTGTTCCGATCCGATCCGCCCATTGCAGTAATTCCTTTTTACTCTTGAATTTTTTTACTTCAAGATGCCCCCGCTCCATTACCCGATCAGCAATTCGTTTCACCCGCTCAGGGAGTTGGAATTTATCAGCAGGAAGGTAGCACGAGACAAAATCCACTTCTTTGACGAAACCCTGCGCCTCAACCAGTGACTGATAATATGCGTGGTTGTAATTGAGCATGGTCATTGTCTGACGGTTTTCCTGCCCGAAGATCAAAGTCCCGTAGCCATCGAGGGGGCCCATGCCTTTCGGGCCGATCACCTTATTCAAGCCGCGCGCTTTCGCCCAATCAAAGACCGTATTGAAAAGGGCGGTTGCAACTTCCATATCATTTTCACATTCAAAGAGATAAAAATCAGCAGTTTTGTGGTTGCGATATTTATTGAAAGGCTTGTTCTCGATTGCAGCGATCCGCCCCACATCCCGACCATCGCGTACAGCGATAAAAAATTCCACATCCGAATGTTCGTGGAAGGGATGTTTTTTTCGGTTGAGCAGGTTGTAAGCATCCACATTGAGCGGAGGCACCCACTGCGGGCAGTCTGCATATATCTGATATGGTAATTCCACAAAACGCCTGACCTGCTTCTTATTTTCAGTATCGACTTTTTCGATGGCAAGCATCGGAAGGTCTCCTAAATAATGGAATAATGACTTGTTACAAGTATATACCCAAATATTTAGTCTCGTTGGTGTTCAATTCGATCTACCACGATCCAGGTTTAAGATTAAACTAAACGAATAGGTACATTGGGTGATTCCGCTGCAAGGGAAAAAGTTGTATTTTTTATAAGGAATTGGCCGGCCATACACATTGATGCTACGATAACGGCGGGGGATCAAATCATTTACCGTCTAACAAACCTATGCAAAATAACTTCAAATCTTCCTGCAATACCCCTGGCTCCAATTCCATCGGGCAGGTGGAGCGGCACTCGTCTTATATGAACGCCTCGTCAGGCACAAGGAGAAAAAATATGAACAGGAAATCTCTAAAAATTTTTGCTGCCGTCTCGGTTGTTTCCCTTATGATAACAACTACAGTCCTGGCAGCCACCATTGATCCAATCAATCGAACGGTGACCACTGGCAATTTCTTTGTAGACTGGTCCGAGTCTAATCCTGAGGAGATTGTGGATATTCGCTGGATGGGCTCACCCAACCTGACCAACACAGCCGCCAACCTGAATTGCCCATCAGGAGGGGACCTTGAATATTTCGGCAACAGTTGGGTATCCGAAAATGAAGGGACTCCATCCTTCTTCTTCGGCTCATTGGTTGGATGGGGCACCACAGGCACTTGGGATACCCCCAATAGTAAAAAGGTGGACGTTGATTCGATCTCCTCGGGCTGTTTTGGGTCGGCTGATTTGCCCATCACCACAAAATATCAATTCTTCGATTCGGGACCGACTGCCAATCGCATTAAAGTACAGAGGCAATTTTCATTCGGCGGCACGCCCTACCCACACGATGTCAGGCCGTATATTCCGCGTTTGTACCCAAAGGATGGCTTCACACAAGTCCTGCATCCTGACGCAACAGGAATCAGTCTGTTGACAGAATTTACAGCAGGTTGTGATTTCGGCTGTACCATCACAGACTGGGACGGGACATGGTTCGCAATCCACAACCCAGTTACAGGTCAGGGAATGATCGTAAAGCGGGATAGCACTTCGCCTGCCGCCTTATGGGTTGATCAGGATGATGCGTCCTTCACCAACTCATCGTCCGTTCTTTTGCTGCAACCAACGGGCGGCTTTACGGGCAATGTAAATGAAACAGCATTCCTATGCTTCTACAACAGCAGCATCTGGACTCCATCTACTGCCCTGCCTCCAGGGTGTTAGAAGCAAAGTAAAATCGAAAATCTAGACCGCTCCGAATTAGTGAGGCCGGCCACTGCGCTGGCCTCACTGTTTATTCAAAAAGTTTTTCAAAGAAACAGCAGGGCGCAAAATAAACGTCCATGCTATACTTGGAACATTCCTAACAATCGAGGCTATATGACGAGCAAAACACACCAGGAAATGCTGGCGAAATACGCAGAAGCAATCGTAAAAGTCGGCTTGAACATTCGTGCCGGGCAACGGCTGATCATCACACTTATGGCAACTCGCGGTGTGCCGCATCAATTTGCGCCATTGGTGCGTGAAGTGGCAAAGGCCGCATATGGGGTTGGCGCAAAATATGTTGAAGTGATAT
This sequence comes from Candidatus Villigracilis sp., assembly GCF_057083605.1. NCBI lineage: Bacteria > Bacillati > Chloroflexota > Anaerolineae > Anaerolineales > Candidatus Villigracilaceae > Candidatus Villigracilis > Candidatus Villigracilis sp. The sequence goes on from NZ_JBXMTI010000119.1 coordinate 29,399, forward strand.
GGGGCGACGAAGAAATGATGCGTTTGCGCGCGCAATACGCACCTCGCGATTCTTTTGATGAATATCCCACGCACACCATTGATGCGATCATGAACATGATCAATAACGGGGATGCCCTGCTTTCCATTGCAGGTGCAAACCCCGATCTGCTTGGCAGTCTTGACCCTGAAGTGGTCGGCATGATGCAAACAAGACATTTGAATGCCGCCAGCAAGGTTAGCGAACGAGTGACCACCAATGCAATTAATTGGTGCGTAGTTGCCGCCGCTGGCGAGGAATGGGCAAAGAAAATCTTCCCCGATCTTTCAGCCAAAAAAGCACAGGAAAAATTGTGGAAAGCGATCTTCGAATCGACCCGCATCAACCAGCCCGACTCGATTGACGCGTGGAAAAAACATATCGTCTTCCTGCGTGAACGCGCAAAATATTTGCAAGCCAAACAATACACAGCCCTGCATTACAAAGCTCCAGGCACAGACTTTACCCTCGGCCTGCCCAACGGACATCTCTGGATCAGCGCGCAATCCATGGCGCAAAATGGTGTGGCCTTCACCGCCAACATGCCTACTGAAGAAGTCTTCACCCTGCCAGATCGCAACCGCGCGGATGGTGTCATCACCTCCACTTTCCCATTAAGTTATGGTGGAACATTGATCGAAGATTTCCAGGTTACATTTGAAAATGGACGCATTGTAAAAGTCAACGCGAAGAAGGGCGAAGCCGCTTTGCAAAAACTGGTGGATACAGATGAAGGCGCGCACCGCCTCGGCGAAGTAGCACTCGTCCCTGCCAGCTCCCCCATTGCCCAGCGTGGACATCTCTTCTACAATACTTTGTTCGACGAAAACGCATCCTGCCATATTGCGATTGGACGGGCCTATCGCTTCACTCTTACGGGTGGAGAGGAATTGAACGACGAGGAGTTTATCTCAGCTGGAGGCAACGTGAGCCTTCAACATGTGGACTTCATGATCGGTTCGCCGCAAATGGACATCGACGGGATCAATAAAGACGGTTCACGTGAACCTGTGATGCGAAAAGGCGAATGGGCGTTCAAGGCTTAAGCACAGAAACACCAATTACGACAAAAAAAACAAAAAGGTCTTGTGCACACAAGACCTTTTTTGCGCCAAAGTCAAACTTATGCGATAATCGCTACATCTCATAAAAAAACGGAGAAAAGCATGGCGGCAAAACCAAAATTAGACAATGACCAGATACTGCAAGCTGAATATGAGTATATTGCGAACAATGTCTTTCAATCCAACGAAGACCGTTCGCGGTTTTCATCCTATTATTTTGTGACAGTTGGCTCCTTTGCGGCGGCCATATTAGGGACGCAATTCGATGGACAACAAAAAGGCATCTCGCTTGCGTTTTGCCTGCTCTTCTTTATGTTAACCTTCATGGGCTCTTTCACCCTGGCCCAGCTCGCTCGGCTGCGCGCCGCCTGGCATGAAGCCGTAGAAGCCATGAATACGATCAAGGAATTCTACATCAAACATAGTCCTGAAATTGCGCCAGCCTTCAAGTGGCGTCCACGCAACGTGCCACCGACAAATAAACCATTTAGCATTGCCAACCTGATCGCCATGGAAGTTTCCATGCTCAGCTCGCTGACCACAGGCGCGGGAGTTTATTTTCTATTGAATTTTTTGGGCGGCATCAACCTTGCGAGTTGGATCATTGTGGCGATGAGCGTCGTCATCGGTTATACGGCTCAATGGCTGTGGTATAAGCGTCTGCTCGTAGATGATCGATAATCATAAAATTGGAAAAATCATGCCCCGTAATTACGAAAACCAATCCCCTACTGCATTTCAACGTCGGCCTCATCTGACAAAGGATGAGGCTTGGATATCCGCTTTTCTAAAAGAAGCCAAGGTGGGACATTTCGCCACAGCAATGGATGGCCAGCCGTTCATCAACCCAAGCACATTCTGGTTCGATGAGGAAAATCGTCAGATCGTTTTCCACTCGAATGTTGCGGGGAGAATCCGCTCAAACATCGAGGCCAATCCAAAGGTCAGTATGGAGGCGAGTGTGTTGGGAAAAATGCTCCCATCCAATGTGGCGCTTGAGTTCTCGTTACAATTCCGCAGCGTGGTCGTCTTTGGTACGGCCAGGGTTGTAACCAATCCCGATGAAGCGCGTAGATTGCTATATGGCCTGATCAGCAAATACTTCCCCGCCATGACCGCGGGCAAGGAATACCGCGAGATCACAGATAAGGAACTGCGCGCCACATCCATTTATGCGATCAAGGTCGAAGAATGGAGTGGAAAGGAAAACTGGGCTGAACGCGCAGACCAAAGCGACGAATGGCCGCCACTCGACAAAAAATGGTTTGAATAACTGGAGGCACAATGTCTGAACGAACTCGAACTGAGGAATTCAAAATTGATGGGGAGAAATTGATCGCCAAGATCAAGGAATTGCTCCACGAAGGCAATATCCGAAAATTGATCATCAAAGATAAAGATGGAAAGACCTTGATGGAAATCCCAATGACCTTTGGCGTGGTGGGTGTATTGCTGGCCCCACAACTGGCGGCCATTGGGGCAATTGCCGCTCTGGTCACTGAGGCAACTGTAGTTGTAGAAAAGTCAGAGTAGAGGCAAGAAAATGAAAGTATTCGCCATTGCATTTTGGGCCACAATCGTGGCACAAATGATCATTCGCGCACCGCTTAATAAAAAGCGCAAACTGGAAAAGATGGCCGAACAGCAAGTTACTGCTCAGGAAAAGTCCATTCTTGGTTTGCTTTTTGTAGGCGGATTCCTCCTGCCGCTTCTTTACTCCACAACCCGTTGGCTGGATTTTGCAAATTACACTTTGCCAACCTGGGCAGGCTGGCTGGGTGTTGTACTCATTGCAGCAGCGCTCTTCGTGTTCTGGCGCGCCCACGCGGACCTCGGGTTGAACTGGTCACCCACGCTTGAAGTTCGCGAAAAGCATGAACTCATTACTCGCGGTATATACGGGTTGATCCGTCACCCCATGTATGCCTCTCAATGGATTCTGGTCGTTGCACAACCCCTGCTCCTGAAAAACTGGCTGGTGGGTTTTGCGAATCTGATCGTTTTCATTCCATTCTATTTCCTGCGAGTGCAGGCCGAAGAAAAAATGATGCTCGATTCGTTTGGCGAGAAATATCGAGAGTATATGAACAAAACGGGGCGGGTATTCCCAAAGCCAGAGCAATAACCATCTGTAAGATTAAGATCCCAGCATAGTTTCATAAAGAACACTTTGGCGTTGTGCAACTACATATCTTTTCCCACGTGCGGCCAGCAAACTGCATTGTGATTCCAATCCGCAGGTGGTACAGCATTTGTTATCGGGGCCAATCTCAAGTATTTTCCCTTTTCGCACCAATAAATTGATCATCGACAAGACCGCAGACGGCTGAGCCTTCATCTCACGGCTGATCTCGGCCAGGCTGAGGCCGTTCTCTTTCGCTTCCAGCAATGTAAGCAGTTGGTTCAGCATCAACGGTTTATCCAAGCCCCAGCAGTGTTCCAACTTGATAGATGATAAAGGCCGCAACCCATGCGACAGCAGTTTGATAAGCAGCGGAAGTGATAGCCCACGATAAACCGAATTCATGCTTGATCGCTCCCAGTGTTGCTACGCAGGGAACATAAAGCAAGACAAACACGAGCATCGACATGGCACTCAATGACGTGAACCGTTCACGCAAAGCGAGGCTCAAGGCGGTGTCTTCGCTGGCCGATGCTTCATCCACCAGATTCACACCAGGGATGATGCTCAACAGGATTCTGCCCGACCTGATGGTTGCATCTATAAATCCAGTCCCAATGTCAAGCAGGTCTTCGCCGAAGGTGGTTGGTTCAACAGGTATCGCTTCATTATCACCGAGATAGATTTGGCTCATAGTGCTGACAACAATTTCCTTAGCCATGAAGCCTGACACCAGCGCACCACCTGTCTCCCAATTACCAAATCCAAGCGGAGCAAAGACGGGCGCGATAGCCCCGCTGAATTTGCCAAAATATGAATTGCGTTGTTCAGCCACACCCCACGGCAGGTTAAGCAGGAACCACATTACCATTGAAACGGCGAAAATGGTTGTCCCTGCCTTATGGACAAATTCACGCGTATTCTCCCACATGTGGATCAGCACACTCTTGAGCGCGGGCTGACGATAAGGCGGCAATTCCAACACAAATGCGGATGAGACATCAGGCTTGAGGATGGTGCGGGTGAAAACCATGCCTGCCAGCATTGCAACAATAATGCCCAATGCATACATGGCCCAGATGACTGTCCCTGCTCGTGCGCCGAAGAAGGCCAGGCCAAAAACCACGTAGACGGGTAACCGCGCCGAGCATGACATCAACGGGACGAGTAACGCTGTCAGGACTCTATCCCGGCGGCTGGCGATGGTGCGAGTCGCATACACCGCAGGGACGGCGCAGCCAAACCCCAAGATCATGGGAATGAACGATTTACCATGCAAGCCGACAACGCGCATGAAACGATCCATTACAAAGGCGGCACGGGACATATAGCCTGAATCTTCCAGCAGGGCGAGGAAAAAATATAAGATGAGCAAGCCAGGTACGAAGACCAGCACGCCGCCTACGCCCGCGACAATTCCGTCAATGATGAGGGAATGAATCCATAACGGAGCCCGCAACAGGTCGAGAATGAACGAGAACCAGCTCGCAATCGAGCCGTTGATGATGGCATCTGTCCAATCCAAAAACGGAGCAGAGACGTCGATCACGAGTCGAAAAACGACATACATCATCGCGAAGAAAACTGGCAGGCCAAGCCACTTGTGCGTAACGATGTTATCGATGCGGTCCGTTAGGGTAAGGCCATCCATAAGCGGCCGGTGAAGCGACTGGCGCACAACACCATTGATATAACCATAGCGGCGGTCGGCAGTCAGCAGATCCACATCATCGCCCAACATGGCCTTGAGATGTTCCGCCCCCTGTTGCGCGAGCGTAATGACTTGCATGCCGCTATCCATGGTTTGCACGCGCGTGAGAATATCCGCATCGGCTTCGAGCAGTTTTATCGCCAGCCAACGCTGCGGATAACGGCCTGTATTAAATTTGATCTCTTCAAAAGCCTTGATAAGTTTTGCGATCTCTCGCTCGAGTTTGCCCCCATAATCAAGCCGAAAAATTTCCTGGGATGTAGTTGTGATGGTCATATTGTCTCTAGTCATGTCACTCTGAAGGAGCGTTCTTCGCGACTGGCACTTGCACCGCACGCAAGTGCAGGTGAGAGTCTCGCTCGCACATCAGAGATGCTTCTATTTTCTAGCCGCATGTACAGCTTTGGAAATCAAATCCGAAATACCCTTTTCCCGATTCGCCGTTGTGGACACAATGGGGATATTGCCAAGCAATTGCGAAAGGTGATCGAGATTGATCTTCGCATTTTCCTTGTGTAAATCGTCAGCCATATTGAGCGCCATCACCACAGGGACGTCCAACTCCAGAATCTGCACGGTCAAATACAAATTGCGTTCGAGGTTGGTTGCATCCACAACGTTGATGACTACATCAGGACGTTCCTCAATGATGTAATCGCGCGCGATGATTTCTTCTGGCGAATAGGCCGTGAGGCTATAGGTTCCTGGCAAATCTACGATGTTGATTTTCAATTTGCCATGCGTGATCTCACCTTCTTTTTTTTCAACTGTTTTGCCAGGCCAGTTACCTGTGTGCTGATGCAGGCCCGTCAACGCATTAAAGATGGTTGTCTTGCCTGCGTTAGGATTGCCCGCCAATGCGATGGTCAGATCAGCCATTTACCGCTCCGTGCAGCAACACTTCAATCTGTGCGGCCTCCTCTTTTCGCAGCGCAAGGTGATAACCCTTGATGAAATATTCCACGGGGTCGCCAAGCGGCGCATTGCGTTCGATCAATATCATCTCGCCTTTGATGATTCCCATTTCAGCAAAGCGACGGCGCAGGGCACTCTCACCCTTGATGCATATGATGGTGGCCTGTTGGCCGGGTTGTAATAAATGAAGTTGGGTAGATTCGATCATAATGTTCCTTTTGAAATATTTCTGTTGGTCGAGTAGGCGGTGCTTGTTCGCCGTATCGAGACCAACCAGTTACAAACAAACAAGAAATTCTTGAGAGAAAATTTTTCCTAAAACTGGTGGTCTCGATACACCCCTCAAAGAGCATTCGGGGTTACTCGACCACCATGTTACTATTTCCTTTTCACGATCACAAACTCTGCCAGAGACAGCCCCAATGCCACTTCCTTTTCTTCCACTCGCAACGTCAGCGGCCCATGTAATGGCGCGGCTTCCAGCACGGTCAATTCACGACCAGGCAAAATATTGCGTTCCTGCAAATACATGAGCACATCGGTTGCCGTGGCATTGACTGCAATCACTCGCACCGTCTCGCCCACCGTGGCCTCATTTAACGAAACACCATCCAGCGGTGTAAATGAACCGTCTGCCGCAGGGATGGGGTTTCCACGTGGGCAGGTCTGCGGGTTACCGAGAAAAACAGCCAAAGCCTCCGTTACTTCAGGCGCAGTGGCATGTTCCAGCAAGCAAGCCAGTTCATAAATTTTTGCCCATTCGATTTTCAAATGTTCATAAAGGAAAACTTCCCAAAGTCGCTGACGCCGCAGCACATTGCAGGCCGCCTCTCGCCCCTTCCTCGTCAACCCCACGCCCTTATACGGAGTATGCTTCACCAACCCCTGCTCGCCCAACCTGCGCACCATCTCATTTGCCGAAACAGAGGTCACGCTCAAACGCCCAGCCAGGCGGCCAATCGCCACTACTTCGCGGTCGCTTAACTCGACCATCGCTTTCAGATACATTTCCGTGCTTTCGCTCAATTGCTGGACAGACATAAGGCAACCCTTCTAATAATGTTATGGCTGACCTTATTATTTCCCATGCCCCCGTTTTTTGAAATGGATAGATGTCATCTCTTTTTGTGAATAAAGTTACAACATATTTTGCCCTGCACAATAACGAAATCGACCATTGTTGCACTGCGCTAATCCATTTTAGATATAATGTCATCTAATGAATTCCGCACTGATGTCGTAATTTAAAATAAAGGTTTCCGATAATGGCTGATCTACAAACTCTTGAAGTTCCCATAAAAGGCATGGACTGCGCTGAATGCACGCAACATGTTCAACATGCCATTGAAAAACTACCTGGCGTTCAGTCTGTGAATGTTTTTCTCGCCACAGAAAAAGCGATAGTAAAACTCAACCCAGCTCAGGTGACGATGCCTGACATCCGTGCTGCGGTTAAGGGTGCTGGATATGAAGTACCCGCCTCGGACTCGCCTCAACCTGCTCCCCTTTCAATGGACAATTTCAACCGCCGATTAACGATCCTGCTAGTCAGCGTGTTCGCCATCATTCTTAGTGTTGTGATCTTCGGTGAAGGGATGGGCTTATTCGATTTCCTAAATGACCGCGTCCCCTTTTTGCTTGGTCTGGCGTTGGTCATTGTAGGTGGCTATCCTGTATTTTTAAATGTCATCCGCGCTACACTCAAACGCCAGATTATTTCACACACACTCATGACCGTTGGCGTGATCGCCGCGCTAGCCGTTGGTCAATGGGTCACAGCGGCGCTTGTAGTTGTATTTATGCGTATCGGTGATTATGTAGAGAACTTCACCACCGAAAGTGCACGCCGCGCTGTTAAGGAATTAACCGCCCTCGCTCCCCAAACTGCACGGGTGGAACGAGATGGCATTGAGTTGGAGATCCCCGTCAGCGAGGTAAAAGTTGGCGAAACAGTCATCATACGTCCCGGTGAAAAGATCGCGGTGGACGGTGAAGTCGTCAGCGGGCAGGCAACCATCGATCAATCTGCAATTACAGGCGAGTCAATGCCCGTCGAAGCCGCCAGTGGATCACATGTTTATGCCGCCACCATTGCGAAATTGGGCAGCCTGCGGATTCGTGCCAAACGCATCGGGGCGGATACGACCTTTGGACGCGTGGTCAAAATGGTGGAAGAAGCCGAGGCGCACCGCGCAGATGTTCAACGACTTGCGGATAAATTTTCCGCTTGGTATCTTCCAGTTGTTGCTGCCATTGCCGCGCTGACATTCTTGATCAGCGGTAATCCGTTGTCAACTGCTGCCGTTTTATTGGTTGCATGTTCATGTTCCTTCGCATTAGCAACACCAGTGGCTATTCTTGCATCTGTAGGGACAAGCGCCAAACGCGGGTTGCTCATCAAAGGCGGCAAGTATCTTGAAACTTTGGCAAAGGCTGATGTTTTGCTTGTGGATAAAACTGGCACGCTCACCCTTGGTCAGCCGCAGGTGATGGATGTGATCACACTGAACGGGCTTTCCCGCGCCGAAGTATTGACTCTCGCGGCCTCCGCAGAACGCTATTCCGAACATCCGCTTGCTGAAGCAGTGCGTATCCTTGCCCGTGATGAAAATATTGTTCTTGTTGAACCGAAAGACTTTCAAGCCATTCCTGGTTTGGGTGTGCGAGCCATCATAAATGGACATCGCATCGCACTTGGCAATCGTCGCATGATTTCTACTGCCGAAACATTTTCAGTAATCAATGAACTTGAATCACAGGGGAAAACGCTTTTGTATCTAGAAAGTAATGACCAATTAGTTGGTGTGCTGGCTGCCGCAGATACTCTCCGTTCAGAAGTTCCAGCCGCCCTGGCAGAGGCGCGCTCTTTGGGCATCCGTCATATCGAATTGCTGACCGGTGATAATGAAAGAACTGCTTCTGCACTTGCAGAAAAATTAGACGTTTCTTACCGCGCAAATCTCCTGCCAGAAAACAAGATCGATATAGTAAAAGAATATCAGGCCAAGGGACATGTAGTCGTCATGGTTGGTGATGGCGTAAATGATGCACCCGCGTTAGCCCAGGCGGATGTTGGCATTGCGATGGGCGCGGCAGGCACAGACATCGCCATCGAAGCGGCGCACATTGCCCTCATGCGCGAAGACTGGAACCTTGTATCCGAGGTGTTGAAGATCGCTCAACGCACCATGAAAATCGTCAGGATGAATCTGATATTCACTACTGTCTATAACATTGTAGGGTTATCTCTCGCGGCTTTTGGCATCCTCCCACCTGTGCTAGCCGCCGCGGCCCAATCCTTGCCGGATATTGGGATTATGGGAAATTCAGCCAGATTGCTGAAACACAAGTAAATAGTATTGCATCCTCAAGCAGGCAGATTTTGCAGATCTGCCTGCTTTTTTATTCCAGCAGTAGAACAATTCCATTCAGGCGAATTTCGCCAAATTTTCAAGATTTATTCGCACCATTCGCACATTCGTGTAATTCGTGTTAAGAAATTCCTGACTTTGCAAAAGCCGTGAATGCCATCTCGGCCCGTATTGACTCCCAATCTTATCTTTGGTAAAATAATTTAGGATTCACTAAATATTTTTTTAGTATCGTATATAATATTTTTTACCCTATTTCTCTATATAGAACGGAGATGCTGTTTATGCTAAATAGAAAAACTTTATTGCTCGTAATAATAAGCCCGCTATTGGCGGCCTGTGGCGCACAGTCAACTTCAGCAGGTGATCCCAGAGCCGGGGAAGAATTGTTTAATCAGGGGAATATCGATTCAGCCCCTGCATGTAACGCATGTCATTCCACCCAGCCTGATCAAGTAATTGTAGGCCCATCCCTGGCTGGCATTGCAAGCCGGGCAGATCAGAGAGTTCCGGGTGAAACAGGTGAGGAATATTTGCACGAATCGATCCTCGAACCAAACCAGTATGTAGTGGATGGATTTTCATCCGGTCTCATGTATCAGAGTTACAAAGATGTGCTAACAGAAGACCAGATACGCGACCTGATAGCATACTTATCCACTTTGAAATAAAAAATAATAAATCTTGAAAGTAGAGGAAACATATGAAATCATTAACCAGACGAGATTTTCTAAAATTCGGCGGGCTTGCCATCGTTGGCACAGCAGGAGGAACCTTACTAGCGAATCAGCACGTGCATGGCGCGCCAGATACAGCCAACGGTGCATCCCATACTCAAAGCGATGCGATCCAAATACAAGATCATGGTGACGGGCTCATGCCCGGTACGGTTGGAGAAGTTAACCATGAGCAAAACGGCTTCAACCCAACTGACACCTTAACCGACTTCGACTATGGCACAGTCTCCACCCTTCCAAACGGGCAGACTCTGCGCGAGTATGAGATTACAGTTCTAAACAAGGATATAGAAGTCGTCCCCGGCATCATGTTCCCCGCCTGGACGTATAACGGGCGCATCCCCGGCCCCACTCTGCGCGCCACTGAGGGAGATCGCATCCGCATCCGGTTGATCAATGGCAGCGATCATGCACACACTATGCACTTTCACGGCTTCCATCCTTCTGAGATGGATGGCGTGCCCGGTACCGGCCCAGGTGGCGAAGTTAACCCGGGCCAGTCCTTCGTCTACGAATTCAATGCCGAGCCTTTTGGACTGCATCTCTATCACTGTCATACCTTCCCTCTGGCAAGGCATATCGCCAAAGGTTTATATGGTGCGTTTATCGTTGATCCGAAAGAAGGCAGGCCGCCCGTTGACCGCGAGCTGGTCATGGTCATGAGCGGCTTCGATGTGGACTTCGATGATGAAAACGATTTTTACGCGGTGAATGCAATCCCATTCCATTATCAAAATCATCCGATCCAGATCAAAGTCAATGAAAAGATTCGCGTTTACCTGGTCAACATCCTCGAATACGATCTGATCAATTCCTTCCACCTTCACGCAAACTTCTTCCACTATTACCCCACTGGCACAAGCCTCATCCCTGCTGAATTTACTGACACCATTATTCAAGGACAGGCCCAGCGCGGCATTCTGGAATTTTCTTATAGGTATCCGGGCATGTATATGTTCCATGCCCATGTCACCGAGTTCGCTGAACTTGGCTGGAACGGCTCATTCGAAGTACTTAAATAGATTTGATGGTGCATCATGAATCAACAACCAACAACAACTTCCCGCTTCTCCTTCAGGACCCTCGGCCTGCTCCTGCTTCCAATCCTTCTACTAATCGGAGTCATTGCCCTCTTCCTAAACACTGGCGGCGGACTCAACCTCGAATCACCTGTTCCTATTGAATCACTGACAATTGAAAGATATGTCCTCAAAGATGAGTTCATTGAAATCCATGTGCAAAATACAGGGCCGCAGGAGATCACGCTTGCTCAGGCAGTTATCAATGCAGCCATATGGCCTTTTGAGGCCACGCCCGATGCGACTATTCCAAGATTGGGACGTGCCATTGTTCGCATCCAATTTCCCTGGAGTTATGGCGAGGCATATGCGATCACGCTCTTTTCCTCCAATGCTGTTGCTTTTAATATGGAGATCCCTGTCGCATTCGAGACACCCGAACCCAACAGTGAGTCCTTTTGGGCCTTCGCGTTGATCGGTTTATATGTAGGTGTCATTCCTGTTTTCCTGGGCATCTTCTGGTTCCCTGCCCTGCGAACACTGGGAAGACGATGGATGACCTTCTTGATGGCGATCACCGCAGGGCTGCTTATCTTCCTTGGGCTGGATACCATCGCTGAGGCCTTTGAACAGACTGCAAATGTCCCAGGCACATTTCAGGGAATCGGATTAATTGGCATCGGCGCGGTAGCGACCTTCCTCCTACTTGAAGCAATCTCCAAACGGCAGACAGAATCAGGCAAGGACGAAGCAGCGAAGCGTCTATCCATCGCGTTCATGATCGCCACAGGAATTGGCATCCATAATTTAGGTGAGGGACTTGCCATCGGAGCGGCGTATAATATCGGTGAGATCTCACTGGGCACCTTTCTCGTGGTCGGCTTTATCATTCAGAATATCACCGAGGGATTGGGAATCATCGCACCCGTCTTGCGAGACCGGCCCAGCTTACGCTCGCTGGCGTTGATGGGAATCATCGGCGGCGCGCCCGCTATTATTGGTGCATGGATCGGCGGCTTCGCTCCCTCCCCCACTCTGGCCGTGCTCTTTCTTGCCATTGGTGCAGGCGCGATCTTCCAGGTTGTATATGAGATCGCAAAATTAATACAAAGAGACACATCCAAAGAAGCCATGCCTGGGACAGTCTTTAGCGGCGTCCTTACGGGAATGTTACTGCTATGGGTTACAGGGCTTTTGATCAAATAGGAGTTGAATGTCCGAACTGCTCACCCAGTCTATTCAGGATTACCTGAAACACATTTACGATCTAAGCGAGGATGGCACACCTGCCAGCACCACTGAGCTTGCCAGCCGCCTTGGTATCGCGCCCGCTTCAGTTACGGGAATGATCCAGCGGCTCGCAAAAGCGGCGCCGGCGTTGGTCCATTATCATAAGCACCAGGGTGTGACGTTGACAAAAGAGGGAAAGAAAGCCGCCCTGGAGGTCATCCGCCATCATCGCCTGATCGAGACCTGGTTGGTGCAAACGCTTGGCTATTCCTGGGACGAAGTACATGAGGAAGCGGAGCGGCTGGAGCACGTCATTTCTGAGGAAATGGAAGCGCGCATCGCATCCGCAATTGGCTACCCAGCTCGTGACCCGCATGGGGACCTGATCCCTTCCGCTGAATTGATCATGCCAATTGACGACTCCATGCCTCTTTCCTTCATGCGTCCACCACAGAAGGGAATGATCGTGCGCGTTCACAGCGAAGATGTATCTCTGCTGCGTCACCTTAATGAGATAGGCCTCGTGCCAGGCACAAAATTCAAGGTAACCGAACATTCGCCTTACGACAACAACATCACCATCCAAAACGACAAGACCTCGGCAGTGCTCGGCACTGCGATTACCTCGAAAATTTTTGTGAGTGTCGTATAAAGCAAACATCTCAAAGAAAAGACAATCGGCAGTATGACCATGGTCATACTGCCGATTG